>NZ_JBHLZP010000571.1:0-4933 GCF_042429965.1 Actinoallomurus acaciae | reverse complement strand
CGGCGCTCCGCACCAGCGCGCGGAACCGGCCGAGGTCCGCCGCCTCGGCGGGTACGACCAGCCGGTAGCCCGCGCCGTCGTACTCGACCGGCGGCGTGTCACCCGGCAGCCGGCCCAGCCAGTCGCGCAGGCGCGAGACCGCGGCCTGCACCGAGCCGCGGCCGGTACGGTCCGCCCGGTCGGCCCACACGAGCTCGATCAGCTGCTCGGTCGTCAGCGGGCGTCTTCCCGCGAGCAGCAGCACTCCGAGAAGCCCGCGGACCACCGCGGACCCGGGTGGCGGCACGGGCCGTCCGTTCACCTCGATCACCAACGGGCCGAGCACGCCGAACCGCGGCTCACCGGTGCCCATCCAGTCCTCACGCCTCCGTCATCGGGTCCGATTCCTGTCGCCCTTTGACTCCGTGCGTAACGATCCGGTTGCATCCGCGACCCGGGATCGTCTCGTTTGTAACGACCGTTCGGTAATGCCTGTCGGCGGGGGAGGTGACCATAGTGTTCCTTGCCGTCATGGCGACCACGGCGCACGATCGGGACATGATGCGCAATTGCTCATGTGGTCACGGCTCGGGCTGCTCCTGCCCCAAGGGCTGTTCGTGCGGGTGCAACGGCTGACGGGTTCGTCGGCCGTGACAACCGGCGTCGCGGAAGCCGGTGGAAGCGGGTGAGCGTGCCGGCTACCCGTGGTGGTGGGCCGTCTCGTCCTTTTCGGGTTCGCCGCCCATCATCGTAAGCATCGGCACGCCGCCCGTACGGATGAAACGGGCAATCAGGATGGCGGTGATGGCGAGGAAGGCGATGTTGAGCCAGGTCGTGTAGTTCCAGGAGACATGCGCCGCCATGACGGCCGCGTGGCGTTTCTCCGGGATGAGCCCGGCTGCGCCGAAGATCAACTCGACGGCGTATCCGGCGACGACCATGGCGGCGTAGAACGTCGCGGCGATGAACAGGGCCATCCGGATCCCGTAGTACTTCCGGTAGATATTGATGATCGGCAGAATGATCAGGTCGCCGAAGATGAAGGCGATCACTCCGCCGAAGCTGATGCCGCCGTTCCACAGCACCGCGGCGAGCGGGACGTTGCCGATCGAGCAGACGAAGCTGACGACGGCGACCAGCGGCCCGACGAGCGGGCCCCAGAGGGCGGCCGCCGTCGGATGCCCGGCCAGGAAGAAATGGCGCCAGAACGAGTCGGGCACCCAGGCGGCGACGGCCCCGGCGATGAGCAGCCCGACGACCAGGTCCCGCAGGATGGCGGCCCACTCCATGACGAACACGTGGGAGACCGCGGTGAACGCCTCGCGGGAGAACAGCCGCCGCCGGAACGAGCCCTCGCGGTGCACCGCCATGTCCATCGCCGCGTGCCCCTCCATCGACCCGGCGAGGCCGCGCTCGGCCTGGTGACGCGCCTCCCGCAGCAGCCGCTCCCGCAGGAACAGGCGGAACAGGAGCGCGATGGCCACGATCATGACGGGTCCGCCGATGAACTCGGCCGCGGTGAACTCCCAGCCCATCAGCAGGGCCAGCACGATGCCCAGTTCGATCACGAGGTTGGTCGAGGCGATCTCGAACGCCATCGCGGCCGTGAAGCTCGCCCCCTTGCGGAACAGCGAACGCGCCAGCGCGACGGCGGCGTACGAGCAGGAGGAGGACGCGGCCCCCAGGCCGGTCGCGACGGTGAGCGTACGCGGCCGGTCGTCTCCGAGCAGCCGGACGATCGTCGACCGTCGTACGACGGCCTGCACGACCGCGGACAGCGCGAATCCGAGGATCAACGCCCACAGGATCTCCCAGGCCATCGACCCCGCTATCGCCAGCGCATGCCCGATCGCGCCCATCGCACCCCTTTCCGGCCGGGGACGTGCACGAAGTGATCTCTGGCGATGGTATTACCCCTAGGGGGTATATGCCAATGGGTCCGGCGGGGCGGATGACGCCCGCCACGGGGCACACGAGTGGGCGACCGGGAGGCCCTCCCGATCGCCCACGGGAACTGTCTTCCCTCGTTGCCGGCCGGTCGTCCCGGCCGCGGCGGGCAGGGTCGCCGACGCCGCACCCCCGCGCCACCGGGATGCGGCGTCTCCTGCCCTCGGTTTCGCGCGGTTATGCCTCCGCGCGTCCGACCGTGGACCGAGTTATCCGGCTGGCGATAAATGCGCCATCGCATTCCGAATCGACCGCAAGAGTGCACAATGTGCGATCTCTTCTACTGTCCGCTGATGCGGTATGTGCCGTCAAGAGCGCCGGGAGTAAACAACTTCGCCCGTTACGTCACAATAAATCTTCGCAGCGTGCCGGCCGAGACCGCCGCTTCAGAGAACGATCACCCGGCGGCCGTGGATCCCATCGGCTGAGGACCATCGGCATGGTCCCCGGACTGCCGACCCGGATGCCCACCGCCGGGAAGGCGACCGGGAACCGGGCGAACGGGTAGCGCGGGCGTGACCGACAGGGGGCTCGTTCACCGCGGCGCGCATCACCGCCCCCCTTGCTTTTGCTGGGATCTCTTCGGCGACCTCTTCCGACGAGCTTCTGCGAGACCTGACCGGCTGACCAGGGGCGGCGCGGCTCAGCCGTCGCCGCTGTCGGTGACGGCTGAGCCACGTCGGTGAGGGGAGACGGAGAAACCCGGTACCTGGTGGTTTGTCGGTAGAAGAGTGAGGATGGACGCCGTGATCGCTTCCCGGGCGCCGCCGATGGCGTACTCCGCCTGTCCAAGGGATGACCCCCTCGCCCCCTACCAGCCTCAAGACAGGAAGAGAGCCCCCATGACAGCGCTCGCTGGCCCCGCGCTGGCCGCGTCCTCCTGGAACGGCCACGACACCCGGCTGATCGTGGCAGCCGTCATCGGTGTCGCCGTCATCGTCGTACTGATCACTCAGCTGAAGGTCCATCCGTTCCTCGCGCTGGCGCTGGGGTCCGGAGCGCTCGGCGCCATCGCCGGCATGCCCCTCGAAAAGATGATCGCGAGCTTCAGCAAGGGGCTGGGCGACGTCGTCGCCAGCGTCGGTGTCCTCATCGCCCTCGGGGCGATGCTCGGCAAGCTGCTCGCGGAGTCCGGCGGCGCCGACCAGATCGTCGACACCATTCTCGCCAAGTCCGGCGCACGCATGCTGCCCTGGGCGATGACGCTCATCGCCGTCCTGATCGGACTGCCGATGTTCTTCGAGATCGGCCTCGTCCTGCTCGTCCCCGTGGTCCTGCTGGTCGCACGCCGGTCCGGGCGGCCGCTCATGCTGCTCGGCATCCCGGCGCTCGCCGGCCTCTCCGTGCTCCACGGCCTGGTGCCACCGCACCCCGGCCCGCTCGTCGCGATCAGTACGGTCAAGGCCGACCTGGGCGTCACCCTCGCCCTCGGGCTGCTCGTCGCCGTCCCGACCGTGATCATCGCCGGGCCGCTGTTCGGACGGATCGCCTCGCGCTGGGTGCAGGCCGAGCCGCCCGCCGGCCTGATGGACGACGACGAGAACGGCGAGGACGAGGCGGGCCGGCGGCGGCCCGGGTTCGGGCTCACGGTCGGCACCGTCCTGCTGCCCGTCGTGCTCATGCTCGCCAAGGCCGTCGCCGACGTCTGGCTGGGCGACGGCGCCCTCCGTACCGCCCTCGACGCGATCGGCACGCCGCTGTTCGCCCTGCTCGTCGCGGTCATCGTGGGCATGTTCACGCTCGGGGTGCCGGCCGGGTTCGGCAAGGAGCGGATCTCCGGCATCATCGCCGAGTCGCTGCCGCCCATCGCGAGCGTCATGCTCATCGTGGCCGCCGGCGGCGGCTTCAAGCAGACACTGGTCGACGCCGGTGTCGGCAAGGCGATCACCCAGGCCGCGAACGGCGCGAGCATCTCCGCGCTGCTGCTCGGCTGGCTGGTCGCGGTCGGCATCCGGCTCGCGACCGGCTCGGCCACCGTCGCGACCATCTCGGCGGCCGGCATCGTGGCCCCGCTCGCCACCGGGATGAGCACGTCGCACACGGCCCTGCTCGTCCTGGCCATCGGCTCGGGGTCGCTGTTCTTCTCCCATGTCAACGACGCCGGTTTCTGGCTCGTCAAGGAGTTCTACGGGCTGAGCGTGGGCCAGACCATCAAGACCTGGTCGATCATGGAGACGATCATCTCGGTCGTCTCGATCGTGCTGATCATGCTGCTGAACCTGGTGCTGTGAGCCGGCCCGTGCCGGGGCTCTGACCTGCGCGATCAATTCGCGAACAACCGAACAACGCCGGCCCCATGGGCAACCGCCGCCGGAGCTCCTAGACAAAGGGGTACTCCGGTGCACCGGCACCGGGATCACTCAGGAGTGAGGAGCATCCGATGGACCCGGTGTTGGTGGCGGCGGGTACGGCCATCGTGGGCGCGATGGCCACCGACGTGTGGCAGCAGGCGCGAGCGGCGGTCGTCGGCCTGTGGCGGCGGGCCGGCTCGGCGGAGGCCGAGGCCGTGCAGGACGAACTGGCGCGGGTGCGCGTCCAGGTGCTGGCCGCGCGCGCGGACGAGGACGACGACGCCGAGCGGGCCCTGGCGGGCGCATGGCGGCTGCGCCTGCGCGATCTGGTTCACCGGGAACCGGCCTCGGCGGACGACCTGCGCCGTGTCCTCGAGGAGGAACTGCTTCCCGCGCTCGGCGCGCCGGAACGGGAACGAGCACGTGCCGTCCTGATGAACGCGACGGCCTCCGGGCACGGGCGCGTGTACCAGTCCGCCGGCGACCAGCACGTCAACGAGTCATGAGCGAGCGAACCGGAGAACACGCGCGCCGGAGCGAGGGGACCGGCGGCGCGGCGCGGCAGGCGATCGACATGACCGCCACGGCGGCCGACCGCGGCATCGTCTACCAGGCCGCGGGCGACCTGCGCGTGGAACCGGCCGCGTACCGGCTGGAAGAGTTCTGTGCGGCGCCGCGGACGCCGAGCCCGGAGGAGGCGCGCCGCCGGCCGGGCC
>NZ_JBHLZP010000570.1:0-4942 GCF_042429965.1 Actinoallomurus acaciae | reverse complement strand
GGGCCGCAGGACCTGCGCCGCCTTGGCCGCGCCCGCGACCGGGTCCACCCAGTGCCAGGCCTGCCCGGCGACGACCGCGTCGAACACCCGGCCGGCGGGGTCCCACGTCTCAAAGGTCGCCACCTCGACCTCGACGCCGGTCCGCCGGGCGAACCCGGCCATCCTCGCGTCGGGGTCGACGCCGAGCACCGTGCACCCGGCGGCCTGGAACTGCCGGGCCTCGATCCCGGTGCCGCAGCCGACGTCGAGGACGCGGGGGCCGGGACTGGCGGCGACGATCCGCTCCACCAGGGCGTCGGGATATCGGGGCCGGGCCCGGTCATAACGCTCCGGGTCCACGCCGAAGGACTCGGCCATCTCGCGGGCTTGATGCGCCTCACGAGGCGGGCGTTCGGACGGAGACGGTTGTTCCCGCGATACAGTGGGCATGCGCCCACCTTAGTGGGCAAGTGCCCACTAGGTCAACGAGTGGGGCGGTTCAGCGACGGAGGAGGCGGCCGGTGCCGACCGGGGTGCACATTCGAGACGCGCGCCGGCAGCTGTTCGACGCCGCCGAACGCATCCTGCTGCGGGACGGGCCGAGCGAGCTGACCAGCCGGGCGGTCACCGCGGAGGCCGGTGTCGCCAAGGGCGTCCTGCACCGGCACTTCGCCGACTTCGACGCCTTCCTCGCCGAGCTCGTGCAAGATCGCATCACCCGGATCGAGGGCCAGGCCGCCGCCCTGCGCGAGTCCGCCGGGACCGGCAGCGTCGCCGGTAACCTCACCGGCGCGCTGATCGACCTGTTCGAGTCGGTCGCGGTGGGGATCATCAGTCTCGTCATCTTCCGGGACGAGCTGCGCGCCCGGCTGCGGGCGGCCGGGCCGGCCCATGGCGTCCCGATCATGACGGAGGCCGCCGCCATGATCGCGTCCTACCTCACCGACGAGTGCGAGCTGGGCCGCATCGCCGCCGATTCAGACGTCGGCTCGCTCGCACTCTCGCTGATCGGGGCCGGGCACCTGCTGTTCGCCGGCCGGGAGGGCGCCCGACCGGATGCCGCAGCCGTCGAGAAGGTCGTGACCACGGTCATCGCCGACGTCACGCAGAGGCGGCTGCTGTGAACCGCCCGGCCGTCTCGGGTCAGTTGCGGCTGTAGAAGCGGGACAGGAAGCGGAGCATCTCCAGGTAGATCCACACCAGGGTCAGGGTCAGCCCGAACGCGGCGAGCCAGGCGGTCTTGCGCGGCGCGCCGCTGCGGACCCCGCCCTCGATCGCGTTGAAGTCCAGCAGCAGGTAGAGGCAGCCGACGAGGATCGCGGCGACGCTGAAGACGACGCCGAGCAGGCCATGGCCCCGGATGCCGATGCCGCCCACATGGAAGATCGACACGAGCAGGTTGAGGATCATCAGGCCGACCAGCGCGAACCCGGCCGCGATCACGAAGCGGGTGAACCTCGGTGTCACCCGGACGATGCGCAGTGAGTACACGGTCAGCATCGCGCCGAACGCGAGGGCGGTGCCGATCACCGCCTGGAGCACGACGCCGTTGTAGACGTCGTTGTAGAGGTGGCTGATCAGCCCGACCGCGACGCCGTACGAGGCCGCGAACCCGAGCACGAGCACCGGGTTGACCGCGCGGCCGAACGTCAGGATCGCCCAGAAGACCACCCCGGCGAGGAGGGCCACGAGCGAGACCGGCCCCGCGATGCGCTCCGGCACGAGCACCCACGCCAGCGCGCCGGCCACGACGAGCGTGCCGAGCGTCAGGAACGAGCGCACGACGACGTCGTCGAGGGTCATGGGGCGCGGCGGGGCGTACGCCGGCGCGTTGTACATGTCCTCGAGGTACTGCGCGCGGGGGGCGTATCCCGACTGCTGCCCGAAGGCGCCGCGCCGGGTGAAGACAGGGTTCCTGCTCTCCATGGAAGGCCTCCAGACGTCTGCTGCGCTCAGCCTAACGAGCGGCCGCGCGTACGGTGTTCCCGCTGTCACGTACCGCCGCCCGCGACGTACGGCACGCGAAGGCCCTGTCAGGACGACCTGGACCAAAAGGGTCGAAGTAGCGCTCAACTCCTGTCAATGACCGGTGCCCCCGGTCGGAGTCGAACCGACACGAACAACTCTTTTAGGGAGTCTGCCTCTGCCTGTTGGGCTACGGGGGCGCACGCAATCATACCGGGGGAGCGCCAATAGCGGTCCACAGGCTAAATGCAGTCAAGAATTCCTATTATCGCCGCCGAAATTCAGACCGAATACTAGTCAGTATTTCTTCGTGGCCAGCTCGAACTCTTCGCGCGGGCGCTGCAGCGTGCCCAGCGAAACGACCTCACGGCTGAAGAACAGGGCAAGCGTCCAGTCCGCGGTGACCCGGGCCTTGCGGTTCAGGGTCGGCAGCCGGGACAGGTGATACGTACGGTGCATGAACCACGCGGGCACCCCCCGTAGCTTGACACCGTAGATCTGCGCAACCCCCTTGTGCAGTCCGAGACTGGCCACCGATCCGGCATAGGAGTGTTTGTAGGCCTTTAGTTCTCGGCCCCGCAGCGCGGCGGCGAGGTTGTCCCCCAAAACCTTTGCCTGACGCACCGCGTGCTGGGCGTTCGGCGCACAGAACTTCCCCGGTTCGGTAAGGTCGGGCACCGCCGCGATATCACCTGCGGTGAAGGCGTCATCGACGCCGTCCACGGTCAGTTCGGCAGTGGCCTTGACCCGATCCCTGTCATCCAGCGGCAGATCCGTCTTCTTGACAAGTGGGTTCGGTTTGACGCCCGCGGTCCATACCAGAGTGCCCGCGCCGAACCTCTCGCCGTCGCTGAGGACGATCTCGCGATTCTCGGCGGACTTGAGCAGCGTCTGGAGCCGCACCTCGATCCCCCGGCGGCGCAGGGCCTCGACGGTCCATTTGCCCATGTCCTCGCCGACCTCGGGCAGGATCTTGTCACTGGCCTCGACCAGCACCCAGCGCATGGAGTCCGCCTCCAGGCCCGGGTAGTACCTGAGGGCGTCGCGCGCCATGTCCTCCAGCTCGGCGAGCGCCTCCACACCCGCGTAGCCACCACCGACGAAGACGAAGGTGAGCGCCTGCCTGCGCGACTCGGGATGCGTCGAGGAGGCCGCGATGTCGAGCTGCCGCAGCACGTGGTTGCGCAGGAAGATCGCCTCGGCCACGGTCTTGAAGCCGATGCCGCACTCGGCCAGGCCGGGGATGGGCAGGGTCCGCGAGATGGACCCCGGGCAGAACACCAGCGTGTCGTAGTCGATCGTACGGACCTCGTACGGCTCGGCGTCGACACGCTCCACGACCTCGACGGTCGCCCTGCGCCCCGCGTGGTCGATCGCGGTCACGCGGCCGTTGAGGATCGTCACGCCGGGCAGCACCCGCCGCAGGGACACCACCACGTGCCGGGGTTCGAGGTTGCCGGCCGCCGCCTCCGGCAGGAACGGCTGGTAGGTCATGTAGGACTCCGGGGCGACAATGGTGATCTTGAGTTCACCACTCTTGAGCTGCCGGCGCATCTTCCTCCGCAGCCGCAGCGCGGTGTACATGCCGACGTAGCCGCCACCGACGATGAGCACGTGTTTCGACATATTCGATCCGGTACCCATGGCCCTTCCCGAAATTCGACCGTTAGCTTGTGAAAATTTTCACGATCTCTGTCTTCACCGTACTCCCCAGGAGGGCGCCTGGGCGAGCGGGGCCCTGTGAATCGAATCACCATCGAACCGTCGGGCCCGCGGAGGCGTCATAGAAGGAGGAAGTGATCAGCGAGCGACGGGCGGGGCGCGCGTCCAGGGGAAGCGGGGGCTTTCCTGGCCGCCGCCCCGCCCGTCGCCTGCGCGTCGCGGAGACCGGAGGAAGCCGTGCCGCCGGATACCGAGGTGCGCCGGCACCAGTGGTGGATCGACCCTCGAGAGTACGCCCGGCACGAGGCCCGCCGTGGCCGCAGGTTCGCGTTCACGCACCTCGTCCCGGCGCGCACCGCGCTGGTGGTGATCGACATGGTGCCGTTCTTCGTGTCCGGCAACCCCTACTGCCGCGGCATCGTGCCCACCATCGGCCGCCTCGCCGACGCCCTCCGGACGGCGGGCGGGACGGTCGCCTGGGTCCTGCCCGCGACCGGGGAACGGACGCCGGTGCGCGATGAGTTCTTCGGCCCGGAGGTGGCCGAGACCTACCGCACCTCCGGCGGAACGGGCCCTCTCCCCCGGCGGCTGTGGCCCGGGCTGACGCCCTGTCCCGCCGACGTGCTGGTCGAGAAGACGACGGCCAGTGCCTTCTTCCCCGGTCACTGCCCGCTTCCAGGACTGCTGGCCGAACGCGGGGTCGACACCGTACTGATCAGCGGCACCGTCACCAACGTGTGCTGCGAGTCCTCGGCTCGCGACGCCGCCGCCCTCGGGCTCCGGGTCATCATGGTCGCGGACGCGAACGCGGCACGACGCGACCAGGACCACAACGCCACGCTGTACACCGTCTACCGATCCTTCGGAGACGTGCGCCCGACCTCCGACGTCCTCGACCTGATCCGGCCGGGTACACCCTAGAGCCTGTCCGCGGGCTCCTCGGGGCCCGGCAGGCCGGCGTACGTGCGGGCGCGGGTCAGGACCGTGTCCAGCATCGTCTCGGTGACGCGGCCCGTGAAGGTGTTCTGCTGGCTCGGGTGGTAGCAGCCGATCAGCAGGGCCGTTCCGCCGGCCGGGGACGCGAGCTCGACCTCCGCCCCGTGGCCGAACGCCGGGCGCCGCGCGGGCGTGCCGTAGCCCGCCTCCTTCAGCCCCGGCCACAGCGCCTGCCAGCCGTACCCGCCCAGGACGACGATCGCCCGGACGTCTCCGGCCACGAACCTCAGCTCCCGGACCAGCCACGGAGCGCACGTGGCGCGCTCGGCCGGCGTCGGTTTGTTGGCCGGCGGAGCGCACGTGGCGCGCTCGGCCGGCGTCGGTTTGTTGGCCGGCGGAG
>NZ_JBHLZP010000569.1:0-4952 GCF_042429965.1 Actinoallomurus acaciae | reverse complement strand
GCCAGGACCAGCAGCAGTCCCGTACGGGCCACCGTGAACGGGCCCACCCGGGAGGCGCGGGACGAGCCGAAGCATCCGCAGTCGACGTCCATGCCCCGGCGCAGCACCGAGACCATCGCGGCCAGGAACACCGCGAAGAGCGCCGCCGACAGCAGCCCGCCCCACCGGCGGGTGGCGGGAACCGCGAGGAGGAGGACGGCCGCCGCCTCCGCCGCCAGTACCGCCACGGCGGCCGGCGGGGTGAGGCGGCGTGGCAGCAGGCGGTAGCCGTCGATGACGGCGGCGAACCCGCCGACGTCGCGTACCTTGCCCGCCGCGGCCACCACCAGGACGACCACCAGCGCCGGCCACGCCGCCGCGAGCACGGTCACGGGTCCTCCTTCGTCGGGGGATGTGACCACCGGGCCGTGTTTTTGGTTCTCTCGCTTCGCTCGGTCACGGGTCCTCCTTCGTCGGGGGGCGTGACCACCGGGGCGTGTTCTCGCTTCGCTCGGTCATGGGGCCTCCTGGTAGGCCGATGCCTGTAGCCGGTACAGCTCCGCGTACAGGCCGCCGTGGTTCATCAGCTCTCCGTGGTCACCCTGTTCGGCGATCCGGCCGTGTTCGAGTACGTAGATCCGGTCGGCGAAGCGGACACTGGCGAGGCGATGGGTGATGAGGATGACGGTACGGCCGTCGGCGTGCCGCCGGATCCGTTCGAACAGCGCGTGTTCGGCGCGGGCGTCCAGTGCCGACGTCGGCTCGTCGAAGATCACCAGCGCAGCGTCGCGGTAGAAGCCGCGGGCCGCCGCGATGCGTTGCCACTGGCCGCCGGACAGGTCGTGTCCGCCGCGGAAGCGGCGGTCGAGCAGGGCGTCGTAGCCGCGCGGCAGGTCGGCGATCACCTGGTCGGCCCCGGCCGCCGCGGCGGCGCCCACGAGACGGTCGTCGTCCACCGGGCGGCCCATCACGATGTTCTCCCGTACGGTGAGCGGCCACCGCGTGTGATCCTGGGCGATCACGGAGATCCGCTGCCGGAGAGTGTCGCCGTCCAGCTCGGCGAGGTCGGTGTCGTCCCAGTGGATCGTTCCCTTGCCGGGCCGGTAGAGCCCGGCGAGCAGCTTGGCGAAGGTGGTCTTGCCCGATCCGTTCTCGCCGACGAGCGCGATCACCTCGCCCCGCGCGACGGTGACGCTCACGTCCGACAGCGCGGGCTCGCTCGCGCCCGGATAGGTGAAGGACACCTTCTCGGCGGTGAGCCGCTGGAACGGCGCCGGCAGTGCCGTCCCCCGTGGCGAGCGGATCCGTGCGGCGGCGAGCTCGCGGAAGCTCAGGTAGTCGCCGAAGTACAGGCCCGCCTCGTACAGGCGGTTCACGGTCTGCATCAGGGCGGTGAGCGAGGACTGGCCGGCCCTGATCGCGAGCACCGCGGCCGTGGCCATGGCGAGCGGGATCATCCCGCCGACGAGCAGTCCGCCGAGGGCGCAGTACACCGCGACGGTGGCCGTCCCGGTCAGCAGGTCGCCGGAGGCCTTGGCCGCGGTCTGGTGGCGGGCCGTCTCGAGCTGGACCTGCTGCTCCTGCTCGGCGACGCGGTCGTACTCCTCCAGGAGGAACGTACGGAGGGTGAACGCCCGGACCTCGGCGGCGGGCTGCCGCTCGGCCATCAGGTCCGACAGCATGAACTTGCGCCGCCGCGCCGTCGACAGCCGGTAGAAGGCCTCATAGCGCAGCCGCGCCGTGCGCAGCGCGGTGTACCCGGCCGGTACGGCCGTGACCAGGAGCAACGGCATGAGGATCGGGTGCATCAGGCCGAGCGCGACCGCCGGGGCCACCACGCCGACCACGCCGGTGACCGCGCTGACCGTCATCTCCACCACGGTCGCGGTGTCGGGGACGCCGTTGTCGCGGGCGCGGCGCATGGCGTTGTGGAAGTCGTGGTCGTCGAACGCGGTGAGCTCCACCTGCGTCGTCAGTTCGAACAGACGGGTCTCCGCGTGCCGTTCGACCTGTGGTTTCAGTCGTGCCTGCGCCCAGCCCGCGGCGACCAGCAGAGTGCCGCGCAGGCCCGCGGCCAGGACGACGAGGAGCAGCGCGAGCAGCGCCGCGCGCACCCGGCCGGGTGTCGGCCCTCCGGCGAACAGCGGTGAGAGCACGTCGGAGGTCGCCAGCAGCCCGAACGCGGTGAAGAAGCCGGCCAGGAGATTGCCGCCGAGCGCGACGGCGGTGTCCCGGCGGTTCGCGCGCCAGGCGAGCCGGAAGGCCGCGGCGACGAGCGTGGGCAGCCGGCGGGCCATCGTGCCCAGCCCGGCCGACAGCAGTTCCTCGTCGTGGCTTTCCCAGTAGGCGACATCAAGGCCGGACCGGTCCGGCGAAACATCCTGGAGGCGGCGCTTTTTGGGTCGCAACCTCATCCGCGAAAGTCGCCCGTCGATGGACAGGTAAGGGTATGGGTACGCCATGGCACGGGTGCCACTGTAAGTGATGGTTTGCAGCATGTAAATGCCTATTTGCCGCGCCTTCAAGTGCGGTCGGACGCTCACGGATTGCGGTCTGGACAGCCTCCCGGACGTCTGTTCATAATGCGTCGGTGATCACGTCCGAATCACTATGTGGAACCCGGATGTGACGAACACGGGGAACGGCGCGTACCCGCATCGCCCCCAGCTCTTGCCCCGTACCGGCCGCTCAACAGGCGGCCAAGGAAGGAGCCCCCATGTCCGCACTTCTCCTCGAGCCCCGTGACGCGGGCGTCCTCGACCCCGAGGACCTGGACGTCGACTTCGAGATGGAGTTGACCGAGCTGCTGCACGGCCCGCAGGCCTGCGTCAACACCTGCAAGCGCACGGTCTGCAGCACGTACCCGTGCTGCCCGTCCATCGTGTAACAAGCCGAAAACCGGCCCGGCTTCGCGAAAAGGCCGGGCGCTGGTCCACGGGCGTCGGGAAAGGCCATCACACCGATCGGTGGTCTTTCCCGGCGGTCCTCTTCTGCGCGCTCAGGGATGGCGATGGACACACCCTCATCTGAAGCCGGCCCGGATATTCTCGGCATCATTTCCGGGTCAGCCGACCGGAGTGGTAGGGAAATGGGCTCGGACGACACGTGGATAAATGTTCACGACCCGGCTTTCACGCTGGACCCGCAGGGGTGGAAACTCCACGTGTCGGCGCGTCCGGCGACTCTTGAGGCCACCCTTCGGCGTGCCATTCCGATTCTGTTCGCGGTGCCCTGTGACTTCAAGGTCGCACGGTCGGTGGAAATGCTCCGCGAGCTGAACTCCGGCGACCTCGACGCCGGGGCGGTCGGCAAGGCGATCACCGTCTACCCGCCGCAGGAGGCGGTCGTCGAGATCGGGCACCGCCTCGCCGAGGCCCTCGTCGGGCTGGCCGCGCCGCGGGTGGTCAGCGACCGCCGCGTACGGCCCGACGCGCCGGTGTACTACCGGTACGCCCCGTTCGCGCCGCAGTACCGGGTGGACGACAACGGCGACTTCGAGCTGGTGATCGTCGGCCCGGACGGTGACAGCCTGCCCGGCGTGGCCGGCGCCGAGTTCACCTGCCCGCCGTGGGCCACCGACCCGTTCCGCCCGGCCGCGTCCGCCCCGATCGCCGCCGCCCGTGGTGGCGGGGAGGCTCCGCCGCGGGCCCGGCGGATCGGCGGCCGCTACCGCGTGACGTCCGGCGTCATGCGGGGACCGCGCGGCAACGTCTACCGGGCGGTCGACAAGCGGGAACGGCCCGTGGTCGTCAAGGAGGCCCGCGCGTACGTCGGGGAGAACGGCGACGGCACGGACCTTCGGATGTACCTGCGCAACGAGCTGCGGATCCTCACCGCGCTCGCCGGAGTCGCCGGCGTCCCCGAGCCGATCGACCACTTCCGGCACGGTGAGGACGAGTTCCTCGTGATGACCGACGCCGGATCCAGCGACCTGAACCGGTTCGTGGGCGAGCGGGGCACGTTCCGCGACGCCCCCGGCGACCGCGACCTCGCCGTACTGGCCTCGCGGCTCCTCGGCGTACTGGACGCGGTGCACGCGCGTGGCGTCGTCGTACGGGACCTGTCGCCCAAGAACATCGTGCTCGGCGCGGACGGCGCCTGCACGCTCATCGACTTCGGCACCAGCCGCTACGAGGACCTGCAACTGCCCGGCTGGAGCCGCGGCTACAGCGTCCCGGACCAGCGCACCGGGCGGCCCTCCGTGGCCGCCGACGACTACTTCTCGCTCGGGGCGACGCTGTTCTACGCGGCCACCGGGCTGAACCCGATCATCATCGACCCCGAGCCGGAGCGCGGGCTGGAGCGGACGCTGCAGTGCCTGGCGCGGATCTTTCCGGGCGTGACGACGGGCGTGCGCGGGCTGCTGCCGCGCCTGCTCGGCCTCGACCCGGAGGAGCGCGCGGAGGCCGCCGCCGACATCCGGGCCGGGCGGCACGGCCGCACCGCCACGACGGCCGCGCGCCCGTACCCGGTGCCCTCGGCTCCGACCGGCGACCTGCTGTCGGCGGTCCTCACGCACACCACCCGCGAGTGCGTCCGGTACGCCGAGAAGCTCATGGCGGGCCCGGCCGACGTACGGCGCTCCAGCCCGCCGGTCACGAACGTGTACGGCGGCTCCGCAGGTGTCGGCATGGAGCTCCTGCACCACCCCGAGGGCAAGGCCGTCGCCGCCGACCTGGCGCGGTGGACCGTGGAGAGCATGCCGCCCACCGAACTGCCGCCGTCGCTCTACTTCGGCATGACCGGCACGGCGCTGTTCCTTACCGCCGCCCGGCTGACGGCCGTCCCCGACCTCCCGCTGCCCGCACCGATCCGGCGCACCGGGAGGGAGCCCGCCGACCAGGCGCACGGCGTCGCGGGGATCGGCGCCGGCCACCTCGTTCTCGACGCCGTCGACCCGCGCCCGTCCCACCGTGACGTCGCCGCCGAGTGCGCCCGGCGGCTGATCACCGGGGACGTCGCCGACCCCGGCG
>NZ_JBHLZP010000568.1:0-4970 GCF_042429965.1 Actinoallomurus acaciae | reverse complement strand
TCCCCGCGGCTGGTCGCCGGGCACCTGCTCGGCCGGCGCGCGGCCGAACGGCTCCCGGCCGCGGTCACCGCCGGGCTCCGCTCGATGATGGGCGACGTCGTGCGGTACGGGACGGCCGCGGGCGCCCGTCTGCCCGCCGGGACGCACGGCAAGACGGGCAGCGCCGAGTACGACTCCGCCGGTCACACCGACGCCTGGTTCATCGGATACCGCGGTGACCTGGCGTTCGCGGCCTTCGTCGAGCACGGGGGAGAGGGCGGAAAGGTCGCCGCGCCGATCGCCGCGAGGTTCCTCGTCGTGGCCAGGTCGTGACCTGCAGTCGTCCCTCCTGGTAGCGGCAGATATGACATAGTCTCGGGCATTGCTTTGCAGCGAACCTGGAGGAATTGTGCCCATACGTCGCCGGTTGGCCGCCGCAGCCGGGCTTTGCGCGACCGCCCTCGTCGTCACCGCCTGTGGCAGCGGAGACAAGGGGGTGACGGTCCAGGGCGCCAAGCTCGTGAAGAAAGGCGCCATCACGACCTGCACTCATATGCCGTACCCGCCGTTCCAGTCTCCGCAGGGCGGCAAGGTCGTCGGCTTCGATGTCGACCTGATCGACCTGGTGGCCAAGAAACTCGGCGTCACCCAGAAGATCATCGACACGCCCTTTGAGACGATCAAGACCGGTTCGGCGCTGAACGCGGGCAAGTGCGACGTGGCCGCCGCGGGCATGACGATCACGGCCGACCGGGCGAAGTTCATCGACTACTCCAAGCCCTACTTCGACGCCACTCAGGCCGTGATGACCAAGAAGGGCATCACGTACGCCACGGTCGAGGACCTGAAGGCCAAGAAGATCAAGATCGGTGCCCAGGCGCAGACCACCAGCGAGGAGTTCCTCCAGGGCAAGGGCATCGACCCCAAGTCCTACAAGGACGCCGAGAGCCTGCTCAACGGCCTGCGCAGCGCCCAGGTCGACGCGATCATGGCGGACTACCCGGTCGTGCAGGGCTGGCTCAAGGACCCGGCCAACGCCAAGTTCGGCCTCGCGGCCAACATCCACACCGGCGAACAGCTGGGCTACGCGGTCCGCAAGGGTCACAACCCCAAGCTGCTGGCGATCATCAACCAGGTGATCGACCAGGCCAAGCAGGACGGCACCTACAAGAAGATCTACGAGAAGTGGATCGGTCCGCTCCCGGCGGGCAGCTGAGCGTGGCGACGGCACAGGAAGCGGCGCCACGGCTGACGCGGCGCCGCCGCCGGCAACTGGTGCTCGGCGGCGAGTACGCCATCTTCGTCGTGGTGGTCGTCGGCCTGGTCGCATCGGCCGACTGGGGCCAGATCCACACGAACTTCGCCAACTGGAGCATCGCCAAGCAGCTCTTCCCCGACGTCATCACCGTCGGGCTCCGCAACACCCTGATCTACACGATCACCGGGTTCGTCCTCGGCCTCGCGGCGGGACTCGTCCTGGCGCTGATGCGGCTGTCGTCCGCGGCGCCGTACCGCTGGTTCGCGCTCGTGTACATCGAGGTGTTCCGCGGCCTGCCCGCCCTGCTGATCTTCGTGTTCGTGGGCACGGGCGTGCCGCTGGCCTTCCCCGGCACCAATCTGCCCGGCGGGGTGTACGGCCAGGCGGCGCTCGCCCTCGGGCTGGTCTCGGCCGCGTACATGGCCGAGACGATCCGGGCCGGCATCGAGGCGGTGCCACGCGGCCAGATGGAGGCGGCGCGCACGCTCGGCATGTCGCACGGCCGCGCGATGCGGACGATCGTCGTGCCCCAGGCGCTGCGGATCGTGATCCCGCCGCTCACCAACGAGCTCGTCCTGCTGTTCAAGGACTCCTCGCTGGCGCTGTTCCTCGGCCTCACCCTGACCGAGCGCGAGCTGTCCAAGTACGCCAACGACGTGGCGAGCCAGCAGGGCAACTCCACACCCATCATCATCGCGGCGCTCTGCTACCTGATCGTCACGATCCCGCTGAGCTACCTGGCACGGCGTCTCGAGGCCCGGCAGAAGAGGGGACAGCGATGATCGAGGTACGCGATCTGCACAAGGCGTTCGGCGAGCTCGAGGTGCTGCGTGGCATCGACCTGGAGGTCGGTGCCGGCGAGGTCGTCTGCGTGATCGGCCCGTCCGGGTCCGGCAAGTCGACCCTCCTGCGCTGCGTGAACCTCCTGGAGCAGCCGACCTCGGGCACGATCGTCGTCGACGGCGTCGAGCTGACCGACCCCGAGTGCGACATCGACGCCGTACGCCGCCGCATCGGCATGGTCTTCCAGCAGTTCAACCTCTTCCCGCACCTGTCGGTGCTGGCCAACGTCACCGTCGCCCAGCGCAAGGTGCTCCGGCGGTCCGCCGCCGAGGCGGAGAAGACGGCCCGCGAGAACCTCGAGCGCGTCGGGCTGGCCGACAAGATCGGCGCCTACCCGGCGCAGCTGTCCGGCGGCCAGCAGCAGCGCGTGGCGATCGCCCGCGCCCTGGCGATGGGCCCGGCCGTGATGCTCTTCGACGAGCCGACGTCCGCGCTCGACCCCGAGCTCGTCGGCGACGTCCTCGCGGTGATGCGGAGCCTCGCCGTCGAGGGCATGACCATGATGGTGGTCACCCACGAGATGAGCTTCGCCCGCGAGGTCGCCGACCGCGTCGTCTTCATGGACGGCGGCGTGATCGTGGAGGAGGGCCCGGCGGCGGAGGTCATCGGCGCGCCCGCGAGCGAGCGCACCCGCACGTTCCTGTCCCGTGTCCTCGACCCGGCGGCCGCGCAGGTCGGCGAGGTGGAGGACGCCTGATCAGGCAGCTGATCAGGACTCGTAACGTGGGAGAAACACGGAGACGGCACAATGTAAGTTGCCACTGAAGTCTCCGAGCTTACGAAGGGATCGGTTTTGGATCGTCAGCAGGAGTTCGTGCTCCGCACGCTGGAGGAGCGCGACATCCGTTTCATCCGGCTGTGGTTCACCGACGTGCTCGGGTTCCTCAAGTCGGTCGCTGTCGCGCCTGCCGAACTCGAACAGGCGTTCGCGGAGGGCATCGGGTTCGACGGGTCCTCGATCGAGGGCTTCGCGCGGATCCACGAGGCCGACATGCTCGCCAAGCCGGATCCATCGACCTTCCAGGTGCTGCCGTGGCGGTCCGAGGCACCGGGTACGGCGAGGATCTTCTGTGACATCCTCATGCCGGACAGCACGCCGAGCTTCGCCGACCCGCGCTTCGTCCTGAAGCGCACGCTGGCCCGCGCCGCCGACCTGGGCTTCACCTTCTACACGCACCCTGAGCTGGAGTTCTACCTGCTCAAGGAGCAGGTCACCGAGGGCGGCAAGCCGGAGCCGGTCGACTCGGGCGGCTACTTCGACCACACTCCGCACCGCGCCGCGCACGACTTCCGGCGCAGCGCGATCATGATGCTGGAGTCGATGGGCATCTCGGTGGAGTTCAGCCACCACGAGGGCGGGCCCGGCCAGCAGGAGATCGACCTGCGGTACGCCGACGCGCTGACCACGGCCGACAACATCATGACGTTCCGGCTGGTGATGAAGGAGGTCGCGCTCGAGCACGGCGTGTACGCATCCTTCATGCCCAAGCCGTTCACCGAACAGCCGGGCTCGGGCATGCACACCCACATGTCGCTGTTCGAGGGCGACCGCAACGCCTTCTACGAGCCCGGCGCGGAGTACCAGCTCTCCAAGGTCGGACGGGCGTTCATCGCGGGCGTCCTGCGGCACGCGGCCGAGCTCACCGCGGTCACCAACCAGTGGGTCAACTCCTACAAGCGGCTGTGGGGCGGTGTCGGCGCCTCCGCGGGCGCGGGCGGCGAGGCCCCGCCGTACATCTGCTGGGGCCACAACAACCGCTCCGCCCTCGTGCGCGTGCCGATGTACAAGCCGCAGAAGGGCCACGCGACCCGCATCGAGTTCCGGTCGCTGGACACGGCCTGCAACCCGTACCTCGCGTTCGCGGTCATCCTCGGTGCCGGGCTCAAGGGTATCGAGGAGGGGTACGAACTGCCCCCGGGCGCGGAGGACGACGTGTGGGCCCTGACCACGGCCGAACGCCGCGCGATGGGCATCGAGCCGCTGCCGCAGAGCCTCGATGAGGCCATCGTCTCGATGGAGCGCAGCGAACTCGTGGCCGACGTGCTCGGCGAGCACGTGTTCGACTTCTTCTTGCGCAACAAGCGCGCGGAGTGGGAGGACTACCGTCGCCAGGTGACGGAGTACGAGCGCGACCGCTACCTCAAGGTGCTGTAGGCGCCGGCCGGGTCCCTGTGCCGCGTGACCTCCGGTGTCACACCTCTGGCGTGTCCGGCGGGCGGGTCGTCCTGCGGCGCTGCCACGGCCAGGCGCCCTCCAGTTCCACTTCGAGCGAGAAGCTGAGCACGGTCCGCACCGCGACGATCAGTGCGAGGACCCCGACGCTGGTGAACGTCGGGGACGCGGCGACGGTACGGATGATGTCACCGGCGACCAGGAACTCCAGCCCGAGCAGGATCGCCCGCCCGAGGTCCTGCCGGTAGAGCCGGTACGCGCCGGAGAGCCGGCCGCCGTCGCGTCGGAGACGAACCGCGAACACGACCGTCACGACGAGGGCGCCGACGACGATGACCGCCACCCCGACGACGTCGACACCCGCGCCGACCGCCTCGGCGATGCCCACGAGGTCCGCCACGTGCTGGTCATACCCAGTTCAGGCTGGTGCGTTGGTCCGCGCGCGGACCGGGAGTTGAGCGAACGCGACCGCTGCCGGGCGGTTCACCGCGCGAGCCGTTCCCGCCAGGGAGGTGCGCCGAAGGAGTGTGCCAGAGCGTCGCTCGACCAGCGTCGTCGCCCCGGGCCGAGGACGACCGCCAGGAGATCGGCGTGGTCCTTCGGCCGGGGAGTGTCCCGGAGGGTGGGACTTCGGAACACGCCCTAGGTGTGATGTCCGGGGAGGTTGTCCCGCCTGGCGGCGGTGTGTCGGTCTGACAGGTGAAGGCCTCCGGTTGT
>NZ_JBHLZP010000567.1:0-4983 GCF_042429965.1 Actinoallomurus acaciae | reverse complement strand
CACCGCGCCGGGCCCCACCGAGGTCACCGGCGGCACCGCCGCCGCGGCGCCGCCCTGGCTGGCGGCCGTGGGCACCCCGGCGTTCATCGTCCGGCCGTCCGGGCAGTTCTGCGGCGGCACGCTGGTGTCGGCGGACAAGGTCGTGACGGCCGCGCACTGCGTCGACTTCCTGCGCTCGGTGCCGAACCTGCTGAGCGCCACGTTCGGCCGCGCCGACCTGACCAAGAAGGACGGCGAGAGCGTCCAGGTGAAGTCGATCTGGGTGCAGCCGGGCTTCAAGGAGACGGAGTTCAAGGGCGAGACGGTCGAACACCACGACGTGGCCGTGCTGACGCTGAGCCGCCCGGTGGTGGACCGCCTCCCGCTGCCGTTGATCGACCGCGCGGGCCTGTACCCGCCGGGCACGCCCGCCCAGGTGCTCGGCTGGGGCACGACCTCCGAGCTCGACGTGCTCAACTCGCGTCTTCGCCAGGCCACGATCCCCCTGGTGTCCGACGCGCGCTGCGCCGGCGCGTACGGCTCGTCCTTCGACCACCGCGACATGGTCTGCGCGGGCTCGCCGAAGGGCGACACGTGCCAGTTCGACAGCGGCGGCCCGCTCGTGGTGAACGGCCGGCTCGCGGGCATCACGTCGTGGGCGTACGGCTGCGCCCGCGACGGCTACCCGGGCGTCTACACCCGGCTGGCCCCCTTCACGCTCCCCCTCTGAGCCTCGCCCCCGCGGCCCGGGCGAGATGATGGCACGGGACGAGGGAGGCAGGATGATCCGGGAGAACCACCACGTCGCCGTGCTCGTGCTGGAGGGCGCGAAGCCGCTCGACGTCGGCATCCCCGCGCAGGTGTTCTCCAGCCGGCCGAGCATGCCGTACGAGGTGCGGGTGTGCGGTGCCGCACCCGGGCTGGTGACCGGCGGCGACGGCCTGTCCTATCACGTGGCCGACGGCCTGGAGGCCCTGGAGCGCGCCGACACGATCTTCATCCCCGGCTACCGGGAGCCGGCGACCACCGACCCGCCGGCGGCCGTCGTCGGCGCGCTCATGGCCGCGCGCGAGCGCGGGACCCGGCTCGCGGCCATCTCGACCGGGGCGTTCACGCTGGCGGCGACGGACCTGCTCGACGGCAAGCGGGCGACGACGCACTGGCACTACACGAAGATCCTGGCCGAACGGCATCCGCTCGTACGGGTGGATGAGAACGTGTTGTTCGTCGACGAGGGCGACGTGCTGACCTCGGCGGGCGCGGCGTCCGGTATCGACCTGTGCCTGCACCTGGTGCGGCGCGACCACGGCGTCGCGCTCTCCAACCGCGTGGCGCGCCGGCTCGTGGCCGCGCCCTACCGCAACGGCGGGCAGGCGCAGTACGTCCCCCGGAGTGTGCCCGAACCGCTCGGCGACGTGTTCGCGAGCACGCGTGAGTGGGCTTTGAGGCACCTCGACGAGCCCCTGACCCTGGAGGCGCTCGCCCGCAACGCGCGGGTGTCGGCGCGCACCTTCTCGCGGCGGTTCGTGGAGGACACCGGCTACACGCCGATGCAGTGGGTGCTCCGGGCGCGGGTGGACCTGGCGCGCGAGCTGCTCGAACGCACCGATCTGGCCGTGGGGCAGATCGCCGACCGGGTCGGGCTCGGCACCGCCGCGAACCTGCGGCTGCACTTCCAGCGCATTCTCGGCACCTCGCCGACGGAGTACCGGCACACCTTCTCGGCCTGAGGCCCGTTGGCGCGATCCTTGCGGTCGGTGGCGAAAACACTGGCGAGATACTTGCGCACGTTGTCGTTCAGGCCACTTTCTGCCCGTCGCCGCGGTGCCGAGCATGGAGGGCGTGACGAAAGGAGCCTCCATGACCGAGCGCAGCGAGGGAATCAAAAGGCACGCCCCAGCGACGAAGGAGGGCAAATGACCCGCATCGCCGTCAACGGATTCGGCCGCATCGGACGTAACACGCTCCGGGCCCTGCTGGAGCGCGACAGCAAGCTCGAGGTGGTCGCGGTCAACGACCTCACCGCCCCCGAGACGCTCGCGCACCTGCTCAAGTACGACAGCGCGCTCGGCCGCCTCGGCCGCTCCGTGGAGGCCGACGGGTCCCGGCTCGTGGTCGACGGCCGCCCCATCACGGTGCTCGCCGAGCGCGACCCCGCCGACCTGCCGTGGGCCGAGCTGGACGTCGACATCGTGCTGGAGTCGACCGGCCGCTTCACCTCGGCGGACGCCGCCCGCGCGCACATTCGCGCCGGCGCCGGACGCGTGCTGGTGAGCGCCCCCTCCGCCGGCGCCGACGTCACGCTCGCCTACGGCGTGAACACCGACGCGTACGACCCGGCCGAACACGTGATCGTCTCGAATGCCTCGTGCACCACGAACGCGCTGGCTCCGCTGGCGTCCGTGCTGGACGACCTGGCCGGCATCGAGCACGGCTTCATGACCACGGTGCACGCCTACACGCAGGAGCAGAACCTGCAGGACGGCCCCCACCGCGACCTGCGCCGAGCCCGCGCCGCCGGGGTGAACATCGTGCCCACCACCACCGGGGCCGCCAAGGCCATCGGCCTGGTGCTGCCGAACCTCGACGGCAGGCTGTCGGGCGACTCGATCCGCGTGCCGGTGCCGGTCGGCTCGATCGTGGAGCTGAACACCGCGGTCTCCCGCGAGGTCACCCGCGACGAGGTGCTCGCGGCCTACCGCGCCGCCGCCGACGGGCGGCTCCAGGGCGTCCTCGACTACGCGGACGAGCCGCTGGTCTCCAGCGACATCACCGGCCACCCGGCGTCGGCGATCTTCGACGCCGCCCTCACCCGCGTCGACGGCCGGCACGTCAAGGTGGTGGCCTGGTACGACAACGAGTGGGGCTTTTCCAACCGCCTCATCGACACGCTGGAGCTGCTCGCGTCGGGCCCGAGCTCCTGACGTCGTGCGGTAGCGGCGCGCCGGCGCGTTTCACGGTGCGGATGATCGGGGCCGTCTCGACCGCGCGGATGTCGTCCAGCGAGCCGACGCTCTCGGTCAGGTAGCGGGCCAGGTCCGGCGAATCCCGGCAGTTCACCGCCGCGAGCAGGTTGGTCGGGCCGGTGGTCAGGGCCACGAGGGAGACCTCCGGGTGCTCGGCCATCGCCGCCGCCACGGCGGTGAGCCGCGACGGGCGTACCGACATCCACAGGCGGGCCTCCGCGCGGAAGCCCAGCGCCGCCGGGGGGATGTCGACGAGGAAGGTGAGCACCCCGGACCGGCGCAGGGCGGCCAGGCGGCGCCGTACGGTCGCCTCCGACCAGCCCGTCGTCTCGGCCAGCTCCGCGTGGCTCGCCCGGCCGTCCCGGGACAGCAGGTCGAACAGCGGGTGGTCGGCCGGGGCGAGCGTCACCTCGCCGTCGTCGGCGGGCGGCGGGGCCAGCAGCGCGGCCTGTTCGGGGCTGAGCCGGGCGGGCCCGGCCCAGGTGCTGGGAAGCGCGTGGTGGCCGAGCAGCAGGTGGGCCGAGACGGAGGTGACGCGGCTGGTCCTGGGGAGCCGGTGCAGGAGCAGGGCCTCGCTCTCGTCGGGGCCGGGCGTCTGTGCGCTGCACGAGATCTCGGTGCCGCCGGAGAGCAGGTGGACGTAGGAGGTGTCGGGGCGGGCGGCGATCGCCCGGGCGATGGCGTTCGCGGCGTCCGGTGTGCACTGCAGCCGGATGGTCCAGTTGCTGTAGCCGAGCCGGCCTCCGTTGAGGGTGCCGACGACGCGGAGGATCCCGGCGGCGCGCAGCCGGCGGTAGCGGCGGGCGACGGTGTTCTCCGAGACGCCGAGGACCTCGCCGATGGCGCGGAACGGAGCACGGCCGTCGATCTGCAGCGCGTGCACGAGGCTCTGGTCGACCGCGTCCAGCGGGACGGTATCCGTCTTCATTCGCGCAAGTATGCCGGTATCCGTCGCCGATCGGCGCCGTGCTGGCGGCAGCGGCCGGCCGGTCACGAACGTAGGGGACGTCCCGCCCTCCCGGCAAAGGAGTCTCATGCGTCCGTGGTGGCCTCTGGCGGCCGTCTGTCTCGGCACCTTCATGTTCCTGCTCGACACCACCGTGCTGTCCGTCGCGCTCCCCGCGATCGGCACGGGCCTGTCGGCGTCGCTGTCCACGCTCTCGTGGGTGGCCGACGTCTACACCCTGGTACTCGCCGTCCTCATGCTCACGATGGGGTCGCTGGCGGACCGGTTCGGCTCGCGCGGGGTGTACCTCGCCGGGCTGACGGTCTTCGGCGCCGCCTCACTGGCCTGCGGCCTGGCGTGGAGCCCGGCGGCGCTGATCGGCGCCCGCGGGGTGCAGGGCGTCGGCGGGGCGGCGATGGCCGTGACCGCCTTCGCGCTGATCGGATCCGTCTACCGGGGGCCGGACCTGGGCCGGGCGATGGGGGTGTTCGGCGCCGTGACCGGCCTGTCGGCCGCGATCGGCCCGATGCTCGGCGGCGTCCTCACCGAATACCTGGGCTGGCGGGCGATCTTCTTCCTCAACGTGCCTCTCGCCGCCGCCACGATCGCGCTGTCCTCGCGGGTCCTGGAGAAGGGACGGCGGGCCGCAGGGACGCGTTTCGACCTGGCCGGAGTGATCACCTTCGCCCTGGGCGCCGGCGCGCTCACGTACGGCCTGACGGCCGGGCAGAGGGGTCGGACCGCGGCTCTCGTCTTCGCGGTGCTCGCGCTGGCCGCGTTCGGCTACGTCGAGTTCCGGAGCCGCACGCCGCTGCTGGACGTACGGCTGTTCGCCCGCGCGTCGTTCGCCGCGGTGATGGTCTGCGTGCTCGCCTCGACGGCGGCCTTCGCCGCGCTCGTCTACACGTCGGTCTGGCTGCAGTCGGGGCTCGGGCTGGGGCCGGTGCGCGCCGGACTGGCGCTGCTGCCGCTCGCGCTGGCGTCCTTCGTGACCTCACTGGCCGGCGGGCGGCGGTTGCGCGGCCGGTCTCCCCGGGCGCTCCTCGCCTGGGGCCTGCTGCTGGGCGGGATCGGCTGCGCGCTCCAGGCGGT
>NZ_JBHLZP010000566.1:5154-8230 GCF_042429965.1 Actinoallomurus acaciae | reverse complement strand
TCGGCGGCGCCTCTCGGCCCCGGGCCGGGTGCGCGGGCGAGGCCTGCTCACGGCAGGCGAGCAGCGCCGCGGCGCCGCGGTTCCGCTACCGCACCGTCGAACGTGACATCGGCTACTTCGAGGGCACCGTCACGCTCGTCAACCACGGCGCGAAGCCCCTGCGTTCGTGGACGCTGACGTTCACCTATCCCGGCGCCGACGTCCACAACGCGTGGGAGGTCGTCCTGCGGCAGACGGGGCAGAACGTCGTGATCGCCGGCGCCCCGACCGCCGAGCCGATCGCGCCCGGCCACGGGTTCGAGGTGCGGTTCGGCGGCGCGGGCCGTCCGGGGATGCCCACGAACTGCCGTTTCAACGGGGCGCCCTGCGTCTTCGTACGGTGACCGGCGTTATCCACAACCCACCCACTGTTGCGACGTCACCCTCCCAGGCTCGATAGCCTCAGTCTCGTGCGTATCGCGAGGTTCACCAAAGACGGCGACCTGTCCTTCGGGGTGGTCGAGGACGACGACACCATCGCCACCGTGGCCGCCCATCCCTTCGGCGAGATCCAGTTCACCGGGGAGCGCCAGCCGCTGGCCGACGTACGGCTGACGGCGCCGATCCTTCCGAACAAGGTGATCGCGGTCGGCCGCAACTACGCCGAGCATGCCAAGGAGATGGGCAACGAGGCGCCGACGGAGCCGCTGATCTTCATGAAGCCGTCCACGTCCGTGATCGGGCAGCAGGAGGCGATCGTCTACCCCTCGCTGTCCGAGCGCGTCGACTACGAGGGCGAGCTCGCCGTGGTCATCGGGCGCCTGTGCCGTGACGTGCCGGCGGAGCGGGCGGCCGAGGTCATCCTCGGCTACACCTGCGCCAACGACGTGACAGCGCGCGACCTGCAGAACAAGGACGGCCAGTGGACCCGGGCGAAGGGCTTCGACACGTTCTGCCCGCTCGGCCCGTGGATCGAGACCGATCTCGACCCGTCCGACCTCGCCATCACCACGACCGTCAACGGTGAGACCCGTCAGGACTCCCGTACGGACAAGCTGCTGCACCGCATCCCCGAGCTGATCGAGTACATCACTCAGGTGATGACGCTGCTTCCCGGAGACGTCATCCTCACCGGCACGCCCGAAGGCGTCGGGCCGTTGCGGGTCGACGACGAGGTCTCCGTCACCATCGAGAACATCGGCACGCTCACCAACCGGGTGATCTCACGTGACTAACGACAAGCCCCGCGTGCGCTTCGCGCCGTCGCCGACCGGCATGTTCCACGTCGGCGGCGCGCGATCCGCGCTGCACAACTGGCTGTACGCCCGCCAGCACGGCGGCACCCTCGTGCTGCGCATCGAGGACACCGACGCCTCCCGCAACCGGCCCGAGTGGACCGAGGGGATCATCCGGGCGCTCGCGTGGCTCGGCATCGACGAAGACCAGTACGAGGGCCCGTTCTTCCAGTCGGCCAACGCCGAGGAGCACCGGAAGGCCGTGGAGCGCCTCCGCACCGCCGGCCGGGCGTACTTCTGCGACTGCACCCGCGACGACGTGATCGCCCGCACCGGCGACTCCTACAAGGGCTACGACGGACACTGCCGCGACCGCGGCCTGCAGGCCGCGCCGGGCCGTGCGCTGCGCTTCCGCACCCCCGACGAGGGCACGACGGTCGTCATCGACCTGATCCGCGGCAAGCCGGCGTTCGAGAACGCCACGATCGAGGACTTCGTCATCGCCCGCGGCGACGGCTCGGTGCTGTTCATGCTGGCGAACGTCGTGGACGACATGACCCAGGGCATCACCCACGTGATCCGTGCGGAGGAGCACCTCTCCAACACCCCCAAGCAGCAGATGCTGTGGGAGGCGCTGGGCGCGCAGCCGCCGATCTGGGCGCACGTGCCCGTGGTCGTCAACGAGAAGCGGCAGAAGCTCTCCAAGCGCCGCGACAAGGTCGCGCTGGAGGACTACCAGGCCGAGGGCTACCTCGCCGAGGCGATGCGCAACTACCTGATGCTGCTGGGCTGGGCCCCGTCGGGCGACCGCGAGATCGTGCCGTGGAGCGTGATCGAGGAGGAGTTCCGGCTCGAGGAGGTCAACCCGTCACCGGCGTTCTTCGACGTCAAGAAGCTCCGCGCGTTCAACGGCGAATACATCCGCGCCCTGTCGGTCGAGGACTTCATCGCACGTTGCCGCCCGTGGCTGGTCACCCCGCGCGCCCCGTGGACGCCGGAGCAGTACGACGAGGACGTCTTCGCCGCCCTCGCCCCGCTCGCCCAGACCCGCGTCGTGGTCCTGTCCGAGATCACGGCCATCGTGGACTTCGCGTTCCTGGACGAGCCGGAGATCGACGAGGCCTCGTGGAACAAGGCGATGAAGGAGCCCGCCGCCGCGATCCTCGCCGCCGCCATCGAGTCCTACACGGACGCACCCTGGACGGCCGAGGAGCTGAAGTCCCGCACGGAGACGATCGGCGTCGCACACGGCCTGAAACTCGGCAAGACCCAGGCCCCGATCCGCGTGGCGGTCACCGGCCGCACAGTCGGCCTACCCTTGTTCGAGTCCTTGCAGGTCCTCGGCCGAGACCGCACCCTGGCCCGCCTCCGAAAAGCCGCCACCGCCTTGTCCTGACACCCAAGCCCCGCGCACGCGACCTTGTCCCGGTCACACCTTCGTCAGCCGCCAGGCCTGAACGGGCCCTTCAGCCACGATCTGAGGGGCCCGGCCACCCGAAGAGCCAAAGGCCTTGGTACGGGGAGGTCGGTGTCGCACACGGCCGAAGGCTCGGGAAGACGCGGCACCTGACCCGCGTGGCGGTCATCGGGTCGCTCGGTCGATCTGTGTTCGACCCATGCGGGTCCTCGATCGAGAGCGCACCGTTGCCCGCCGCTGGACGGCCGCCGCCTTGCCCCTGACACCCGAGCCCCTCGGGCGTGACTTTGCCCCAGCGCGTCTTTCTCAGCTGGCCGGACTGGGCGGGCCCTTCAGGCGCAGTCTGAGGGGTTCGGGCGGCCGAAGAGTTGAAGGTCTCGTACGGGGGATCGGTGTCATGCACGTCCGGAAGCTCGGCGAGGCGTGGGCCTCGATCCGCATGGCG
>NZ_JBHLZP010000566.1:0-4988 GCF_042429965.1 Actinoallomurus acaciae | reverse complement strand
GTCCCCGGACCACTCGGTCGATCCGTGTTCGAATCCTTGCAGGTCTGGATGGGCTCTTCAGCCGCAGTCTGAGGGGTCCGGGCGGCCGAAGAGTTGAAGGTCCCGTGCGGGGGGACCGGCGTCGCGTACGGCCGGAAATCCGGCGAGGCGCGGGGCCTGATTCGCGTGGCGGTCACTGGTCGCCTAGTCGGTCTGTCCCTGTTCGAGTGCTTGCAGGTCCTTTGTCGAGAGCGCACTCTGGTCCGCCTCTGGAAAGCTGCCGTCTTGTCCTGACGTCGGGTGCGACTTTGTCTCGGCGCGTTCTTCTCGGCTGGCAGGTCTGGATGGGCTCTTCAGCCGCAGCCTGAGGGGTCCGGACGTCCGGAGAGCCGAAGGTTCCGTACGGGGGATCGGTGTCGGCTGGAAGGCTCGGCAAGGCGCGGGTCTCGATCCGCACGGCGGCCCCCGGGTCACCCGGTCGGTCCATGTTCTGCGCGTTCTCGATCGAGAGCGCACCGTTGCCCGCCGCTGGAAGGCCGCCGCCTTGCCCTGACACTCGCGCCCGTCGAGCGCGGCCCCGTCCTGGCGTGTGTCGCTCGGGCGGTGGGCCTGAGCAGATTTCTCAGCGGGCGGTGAAGCCGCGCGCAGAGGTGATCGGTGTCGCGACGGCCTGAAACTCGGCAAGGCGCGGGTCTGGTCCGCGTGGAGGTCACCGGTCGCACGGTCTGGCCCTGTCCGAGTCCTTGCAGGTTCTCGGCATAGAGCGCATCCTCGGCTGCCTCCGGAAGGCCGCCGCAGCGGGCACGGCCGGGAGCGCGGAGATCCCGTCGGCGGTCTTGCCGCAGGCCGGATCTCCGCCGGGACTTCGGCGGCGGTCTTGCCGCAGGCGGTTAGTGCGCGGTGGAACTGTCCTGACACCCGCGCCCCTCGGACTGCGGCCTTGCCTCGGGTGCGCCTCTCAGACGCTGACCCTGAGCAGGCCGCCCAGAGGCGACCTGAAGGGTCGGGACGGCCGAAGAGCCGAGAGGCGATCGGCGCCGCGCACGACCCAAACTCGGCGAAACACAGACGCCGATTCGCTCGGCGACCACCGGTTGCGCGGTCGGCCTACTCCTGTTCGAGTCTGTGCGCCTTCTCGGTAGAAAGCGCGCCCTTACCCGCCTCTGGAAAGCAACCGAGCCCTGTCCTGACGCCCGTGTTCCTTCGGGCGCGTCCCGTCCTGATCCCCGTGTTCCTTCGAGCTGTCCCGTCCTGGCGCTCGTGTTCCTTCGGCCGCGGCCCTGTCCTGGCACCTGTGTCATCTCAGGTGCGTTCCGTCCTGACGTCCGCGTTGCTCTGGCGTGTGCTCCCTCTTGGGCCAGGTCCGGCGGGCTGGGGAGCGGCGCACGGTTCGAGCCGTACGTCCACCCGCTGTCCGTCGGATCGGAGATCAGTCGTGGGCACACGGTGTCACGAGCAGGTCGTGGGAGGGCGAGTCCTCCGCGCCGCTCTCGGTGCGCAGGTACCCGGCGCCTGGTCATCACGTCGCCCCAGGTGGTGACGAACACTTCGTCGTCCACGCCCGCATCGCGATCGGACACGCGCTGACTGCGATCCGCTGGAAAGGCACCGCCCACGCCGACGGCGAGACGCCCGAGATGGGCGATCTGGACACGTCACCCCACCGCTGCGTACCGTGGCCAGAAAGCGCTTTCCCCCACAGAGAGGTCATCGATGGCCGTACGCACCCTCGGCGTCATCATGAACGGCGTCACCGGCCGGATGGGGCATCGCCAGCACCTCGTCCGTTCGGTCCTGGCGATCAACGAGCAGGGAGGAGTGCCGCTCGGTGACGGTGGCCGGGTCCTGCTGCGGCCCATTCTCGTCGGGCGTACCCCCGCCAAGCTCCGCGCCCTCGCCGACGAGTACGGCATCGGCGACTGGACGGCCTCACTCACCGAGGCCCTCGCCGACCCGGACGCCCAGATCTACTTCGACGCCCAGGTCACCCAGGCGCGCGTCCCGGCGGTCACGCAGGCGATCGCGGCCGGCAAGCACGTCTACGTCGAGAAGCCGACCGCCGAGGACCTCACCGGCGCGCTCCGGCTGGCGCGGCTCGCGTGTGAAGCGGGGGTCAAGAACGGCGTCGTGCGGGACAAGCTCTTCCTCCCCGGACTGCGCAAGCTCAAGAGGCTCGTCGATGGCGGCTTCTTCGGGCGGATTCTGTCGGTGCGCGGTGAGTTCGGCTACTGGGTGTTCGAGGGCGACTGGCAGGCCGCCCAGCGCCCGTCATGGAACTACCGCGCCGAGGACGGCGGCGGGATCACCCTCGACATGTTCCCGCACTGGACGTACGTCCTGGAGAGTCTGTTCGGCCGGATCGACGCGGTGTTCGCCCGCTCCGTGACGCACATCGAGCGGCGGACCGACGAGGAGGGCAAGCCGTACGACGCGACCGCGGACGACGCGGCGTACGGGATCTTCGAGCTCGACGGCGGTGTCATCGCACAGATCAACTCCTCCTGGTGCGTGCGGGTGAACCGCGACGAGCTGGTGGAGTTCCAGGTCGACGGCACGGACGGCAGCGCCGTGGCCGGCCTGCGCGACTGCCGCGTCCAGCACCGGGGCATGACGCCGAAGCCCGTCTGGAACCCCGACCTGCCCGCGAACCACGGCTTCCGCGACCAGTGGCAGGAGGTACCGGACAACGAGGACTTCGACAACGCGTTCAAGGTCCAGTGGGAGATGTTCGTCCGGCACGTCGTCGAGGACGCGCCGTTCCCGCACGACTTCGGCGCCGGGGCCCGTGGGGTGTACGTGGCGGAGGCGGGCCTGCGATCCTCGGCGGAGGGCCGCCGAATCGAACTGGAGACGCTCGATGATCACACGTGAGAACCGGGTCCTGCGCCGGCCGGGCCGCCGCTTCCTGCTTCTCCCCGCATCGGGGGGAGCGCTGGAGTCGTACGAGCTGAAGGGCCCGTACGCCTGGCCGCGGGCGGAGGGCCGGCCCACCTCGCGCATCGCGTACGCGGCCGCGCACGTCGTGGCCGACCCGCTGGCGGAGCCGGCGTCGGCGAAGCTCGACTGGGACGCCACGCTGGCCTACCGCCGCCACCTGTGGTCCTGGGGCCTGCGGGTGGCCGACGCGATGGACACCGCGCAGCGCAACGCGGGCCTCGACTGGGACACGACCCGTGAGCTGGTCCGCCGCAGCGCGGCCGAGGCGAAGGCCTTCGGCGACCCGTACGACCTGCTCGCCTGCGGCGCCGGTACCGACCACGCGCCGGAGGCCGATTCGCCGGCGGCGGTCGCGAACGCGTACGAGGAACAGATCGCGGTGGTCGAGCAGACCGGCGCCCGTGTGATCCTCATGGCCAGCCGGCAGCTCGCCGCCATCGCCCGCGTTCCGGAGGACTACCACGAGGTGTACGGGCGGCTGCTGCGGCAGGCGTCCCGGCCGGTGATCCTGCACTGGCTGGGGGAGATGTTCGACCCGAAGCTGGCCGGATACTGGGGGAGCGGCGACACCGAGGCGGCCACGTCGTCGTTCCTGGACCTGGTGAACGCGCACGCCCCGGCCATCGACGGGGTCAAGGTGTCGCTCCTCGACCCCGAACGCGAGACGCGGCTGCGGGAGGCGCTGCCCGCCGGCGTACGGCTCTACACCGGCGACGACCTCGACTACCCCTCGCTGATCAAGGACGGCAGCGACGCGCTGCTCGGCGTCTTCGACGCGATCGCCCCAGCGGCGTCCGCGGCCCTGGCCGCCCTCGACCGGGGCGAGACCGGCGACTACGACGAAATCCTGAACCGTACGCTGCCGCTGGCCCGCAAGATCTTCGAGCCGCCGACCTACCACTACAAGACCGGCCTGGTCTTCCTCGCCTGGCTGGCCGGCCACCAGAACGCGTTCGTGATGGTGGGCGGCGCGCAGAGCGCCCGGTCGGTGCTGCACCTGACGGATGTGTTCCGGCTCGCGGACCAGGCCGGCCTGCTGCCCGACCCGGACCTGGCCATGCGCCGGATGCGCTCGTTCCTCACCACCGCCGGAGTGCTGTGAACCGCCTGTGACCCCCCGCTGGTCGTCGCGGACGGCTGCGTACGCCACGGTCTGAAGGCGATCGGGCTGTGACGCGAGCACACGGCCGCCCACGCTCGTACGTTCCGCGGGCGTGCCGTCGCTGCGCCTCCTCCACCGGGCCGGACCGGCGCGAGTGGAACCGCCGGGCCATCGGCGAGGCGGCCGGCCTCGTTCCCGTGCCGGGCGGACTGTCCGCCGGGTTCCGAGATCTCGCCGGTGCCGTGCGCGGCCGAGTGCGGCGTACGGTCGGCTGTGGAGACGCTGCATCGGCGGCTTCTTCACCGGGTCGGACTACCGCGAGCGGGACCGCCGGGCCGTCGGCGAGGCGGCGGCCTGTCTCGTCCTCATGCCGGGCGGGCTGCCCCGCCCGGTCCCGCGACCTCGCCGGTGCCGTACTGTCGGCCGTGGAGACGCTGCACGCGATGTACTGCGCGGACCGGTCGGTGGTGCCGACGTTCGCCCAGGCGTTCGACCTGGCGTCGGGGTGGTGGTCGACTGCTGTGCTTCCACGTCTGGTGGGACCCGGACGTGTTCGCCTCGGTCGCCCGCGTGGGTCACGGATCGCGAGCTTCCAGGTGTGTGACCTCCTTGACCCGCTTCCGCCGGGCGTCCTGCTGGCCGGGCGATGATGGGTGACGGAGTGATCGACCTTCGCCCGCGGCGCTGTCGAGGCGGCCGGATACGCGGGCGTCATCGAGGTCGAGATCTTCAACGCGGACGTGCGGGCCGCCGACCCGGACGAGATCGTCGCGACGATGAAGAAGCGGTACGCGGAACCGGTGCTGGCTGGTCAGCGGTCGCGGGCGGCGAGCGTACGGGCCACGAGGGCGGCCAGCAGCAGCGGCACGACGAGGTAGGCGGTGCGCAGCCCGGTCAGGTCGGCGAGGCGGGCCAGCACGAACGGCGCGCCACCGATCGCCACACCGGAGGCGAGCGCGGCGCGCGCGGC
>NZ_JBHLZP010000565.1:0-4989 GCF_042429965.1 Actinoallomurus acaciae | reverse complement strand
GCGCAGGCGCGAGGCGAGGGCCTGCAGGGCGTGGGCGGGACCCTTCGGCGGGTCCTCGGCCCAGATCGCGTCGATCAGGACGCCCGGCTCGACCGCGCGCCCGCCGGCGAGCGCCAGCCGTACGGCCAGACCCCGCAACCGCGCACCCGGAACGGGCCGGACGGCGCCACCGCGAGACACCTGAAAGGCGCCGAGCAGCGTGACGCGAAGCCGCGCATCCCCGTTCATCTCCCAATCTTCGCGGGCGCACCCTCGAGTCCCCAAACCACCCCGTGTCAGCGCCGTGTGAGCGCCGTGTGAGCGGCCTGCTCCAGTCTTTGCGTGCCTGAGAAGAACTGGATGGCGAGCTTTGGAAGGGGAGTTCTTCATGCATGACGTAGTGATCGTGGGGGCGGGCCCGGTCGGTCTGTTCCTCGCCTGCGAGCTCGGCCTCGCGGGCTGCTCCGTCCTGGTGCTCGAGCGGGAGCCGGAGCCCCGCTCCCCGTGGAAGGCGGACCCGCTCGGGATGCGGGGCCTGTCCGTCGCGTCGGTCGAGGCGTTCTACCGCCGCGGGATGCTGCGACCGCTGCTGACGGCGTCGGGTGTCCACGACGATCCCGGCGGGGACGAGGCGTCGCCTCCTCGCGGCGTCGGCCACTTCGCCGGCATGATGCTCGATCCGGCCGACGTCGACGTCGCCGCCCTGCCGTTCCGGCTGCCCAGCCCGGCGATGGAGGGGGTGAGAACGAACCTCGAAGCGGTCGAGACGGTGCTGTCCGAGCGGGCGTCCGAGCTCGGCGTGGAGATCCGGCGCGGCGCCGGGGTCTCCGCGATCACACAGGACGGCGAGAGCGTGGTCGCGCGAGCCGGCGAGCACGAACACGCGGCGCGCTGGGTCGTCGGCTGTGACGGCGGACGCAGCGCGGTGCGTACGCTCGCGGACTTCGACTTCGTCGGCACCGAGCCGCAGTTCACCGGCTACGCCGTGCTCGCCACCGTCGCCGATCCCGGGAAGCTGCGCCCCGGGTTCAACCTGACGCCGACGGGCATGTACCTCCGGACGCCCGCGAAGGGGTACATCGGCATGCTGGAGCCCGACGGCGGCGCGTTCGACCGCTCGCGGCGGCCGACCCGCGAACATCTCCAGGCGGTGCTGCGCCGTGTATCCGGCACCGACGTGACGCTGAGCGACGTCCACCTCGCCTCGACCTTCACCGATCGGGCGATGCAGACGACGACCTACCGGCAGGGACGCGTCCTGCTCGCGGGCGACGCCGCTCACATCCACTCTCCCCTGGGCGCGCAGGGCCTCAATCTCGGCATCGGCGACGCCATGAACCTGGGCTGGAAGCTCGCGGCGACCGTGCACGGGTACGCGCCGGACGGGTTGCTCGACACCTACACCCGCGAGCGTCATCCGATCGGCGCCCGGGTGCTCGACTGGACGCGCGCCCAGGCGGCGGTCATGAGGCCCGACCCGTACGCACAGGCGATCCAAGGAGTGATTCGCGACCTGCTCGGGACCCGTGACGGAACGACTTACGTGTTCGACAGGCTGTCGGGATCGTCGCTCCGCTACGACCTTGGCAGCGAGCAGCCGCTGATCGGCCGCAACGCCCCGGACCTGCGCCTTGAGGACGGCACTCGCCTCGGCGACCTGATGCGGGACGGACGAGGCGTCGCGCTCGACTTCAGCGTCGGCCGAAGCCTGCGCGATTCGGCGATGGCCTGGGAGGGCCGGATACGGTACGTGGCCGGTGCGGCGAGAAACGACCTCGGATCAGGTGCCGTGCTCGTCCGGCCGGACGGCGTGGTCGCCTGGGCAGGTGACCGCGCCCCTGATCGTGAAGCGTTCGAACGGGCCGCCGGCCGCTGGTTCGGCCGTCCGGAGATCTCAGGGCGCGAACCCTTCCTCTCCTCAACCGAGTTCCAGGAGCGCATATGACGATCACCCTCCGGCCGGGAGACACCGTGATGTTCACCGGCGATTCGATCACCGACTGCCAACGGCTGGAGAGCGAACACGGCCTCGGGTTCGGCTACCCGCTGCGGATCGCGGGCGAGTGGGGACTCCGGCACCCGGAGCAGGCCGTGACCTGGCTGAACTCCGGGATCGGGGGCGACAAGGTGATGGACCTCGAAGCCCGGTGGCAGGCGGACGTGCTCGACGCACGCCCGGACGTGGTGTCGATCCTCGTCGGCATCAATGACGTCGGCTGGCACACGTACGCCCCGGACGGTCACGTGATCCCCGCGGAGGACTACGCGGCGGGTTACGACCGCCTGCTCGCGCCCCTCGCCGAGGCGGGCGTCGATCTGATCCTCATCGAGCCGTTCCTGCTGCCGGTCCGCGGCGCTGTCGAGGTCGGCGACATGCACCTCGGCGCAGAGGTCCGGAAGGAGTGGCGGGCCGACCTGGACCCGAAGATCCAGGTCGTGCGCGAACTCGCCCGCGAGTACGGCGCGCACCTGCTCGCCGCCGACGGCATGTTCGCCGAACTCGCCGCGACGACCGGCCCGGAGTACTGGGCTGCGGACGGCGTACACCCGACCCCGGCCGGCCACGCCGCACTCGCGGCGGCCTGGCTGCGCCTGGTCACGTGACCGCACCCGAACGCCGGATGGGACGCGAGCACGGATTCCACGGTCACGGCGGATCGACCACCAAGCGGCGTCCGGCTCCCGAGCCGGATGGCGAGGAACCAGTGGCGTGTCGGGCGTGCGAGTTCTCGGGTGGCCGACCGGGACGGGTTCGGCGAGGTCTCGGGTGGCCGACCGGGAGGGTATGGCACGGAGCAGCGTGTCCCGCAGCCGGGCGGTGACGCCGGTCTGTGCGGTCAGCCGCGCGCCTGCCGGGTCGCCGCCCCCAAGATGCGGTCGGCGCCGGGCCTGCGCTCGGCGCCGTAGCGCAGGAGCCGCCGGGTGACGTCGGCCGGTTCCGCGCCCGTCAGGTGGCGGGCCAATGCGGCGGGCGTCTTCGAAGGCCTGGCCGAGGCCGGGCGGCATGGCGTGCGCGGGTCGCCGAGGAGCACGATCCTGCCGACCGCGAACGAGGGGAGGGGTACGGCCAGGCGGGCGATCGGGTCGAGGTAGATGTCGGCGGGCGGGGCGGTCTCGATCAACTCGGTGACGAGGGGATACCAGCCGGCCATCAGGGACAGCATCTGCCGACGTCCCTCGTCCGCATCGGGCGGCGGGCCGTCCAGGAGAGAGCCGGTGAACCAGCACAGGCGGTCCTCACCGACGGGGAACAGTCCGAACATCGCGCCGCTGCGGCGGTCGACCAACTGACTGACGAGCCGGTCCGGCGCCGGCGGAGCAGCATGCCGCGCAGGTCCATCCGGCCGGTTCACCGCAGCCCGGGATGACCGGAGAACAGCCGAGCGTAACCTGCTGCCGATACCGTCGGCCGCGACCACGGCGTCGGCTCTCGCCACGGACTCGCCGCCGCTGATCACGGCCACTCCGGTGACGCCGGGCTCCAGGCGCTGAACCGGGTTGTGGTTCTCACCAGGCCGGGCGGCAGCGGTGCGCGTAGCGCCCGGTGCAGTTCCGCCCGGTCGATCATGGCGGGTGCCCCGACCACCTGCTGCACCTGTGCCATGTCGGTGACCAGCAGCGGCAAAGCCACCGAGCAGCCCGCGACCCTGGCCGACCTGCTGACGGAGTCACTGCTCACAGCGGTGACCACGCTGCGCGACCGCTTTCTGGCAATCTTCGAACTGCAACTGGAAGCCACCCACGGGCCGATGCCCGCCTCGACGCTCGCGAGCCTGCGGGACACCGCGTTGCAGGTCACCGCCGGACACCACGGCAAACTTGGCCTCACCACCCCCACACGACGATCGTCACGCTTTACACGGGCGCGCTGTTCACGTCGCCGCCGGGGACTGTCAGCAGGGACGTCGTCCAGGACATGGCCCGGACCATCGTGCGGGGCTGCGGCGTACGCGATGAGGATCCCGGCCTTGGGTAGACGTCGACGGCCGCGACCTGGATCGTGCACCGGACGCCACGCTTCCGCAGGGGGTAAGTCCGGTCAGCGCACTCGGGGATGGCCGGGGGAGCCGCACACGGTCAGACGCCATCTGGGCGGTGCCTGACCGTGGTGCCGCTGGTCGGACTCGGGTGGCCCGGGCGGGCGATGGCGCGCCCAGAGGGATTCGAACCCCCGACCGTCGGATTAGAAGTCCGATGCTCTATCCGGCTGAGCTATGGGCGCCGGTCCGATCAGAGTGTACGGACTCCGGAGCGTTGATGTGATGCCGGTGGCCGCTTACCGCCATCGGCCGCCCGTCGGGCGGGGGCTCGTGTGGCCGATACCGGCCGTGTCCCCTGGAGCTGCGACGATGCATATCAGTCACATAACTTGTTGGATCTTTGTCTGACATAGACGAACAGCCGGATTTCACCCGACCTGTTACGGACTGTCACGACTCCGAGTGAGGGGCCGGTTCCGGCCACGCACAGAGGGCCATGTGGGGCGACCGGAACCCCTCCTTCGGGTGGATCTTTCCGACCGATGCACCGAGGCGGTCACAACCGCGCGGGTTCGGATTTCGTGCGGCCGGGTTTCTCCTAGCCGAGGTCGTAGACCGTCGTGCCGTCCACGGTCTTGGCGGTGTACGTCTTGGCCACCCACGCGGCGATCTGTTGTGCGTCGTCGCTGCCGGAACTTCCGCGTCCGCCGCCCATGGGTGTCGACGTGGCGATGAAGTAGTGGACCTTCTTCTCGCGCACGTACCGCTGGAAGCGGGCCAGTGTGGGGGACGGGTCGGTGCCGTTGAACCCGCCGAGCGCCATCACCGGGGCACCCGTGGCGAGCTGGTAGCCGGCGGCGCTGTTGGAGCCGACCGCGGCGGCCGCCCACGTGTACCTGCCGGCGTTCTGCTTCAGCAGTGCGGTCAGGGCCGCGCCGGGGGCGGGCGCGTCCAGCAGCGCGCCCGGTCCGCCCATGCCTCCGCGGCGCATCCTGCCGCCCTGGCCGCCACCGGAGGGCATGCCGCCGCC
>NZ_JBHLZP010000564.1:0-6009 GCF_042429965.1 Actinoallomurus acaciae | reverse complement strand
ATCGGCCGCGATCGTGGCCTGCGGCGCGGCACGCCTGGGCCTGTCCACCGCGCTCGCGGCCACGGTCGGCCGCGACGCCGCCGGCGACTTCGTCCTCGACACGCTGCGCGCCGCCGGCGTGGACATCGGCAACTGCGTGAGGCACGAGAGCCTGCCGACCGCGCTGACCGTGTGCCTCAACCGGCCCGACGGCGACCGCGCGATCCTGACCGCCCCCGGCTGCCTGCCCGCCTTCGACTCCTCACAGGTGCCGGAGGTGAGCGCACGCCATGTGCACGCGGCGTCCTACTTCCTCCAGCCGAGGCTGGCCGCCGGCCTGCCGGGCCTGCTGTCCCGCTTCCGGCGCGCGGGCGCGTCCACGTCGCTGGACACCAACGACGACCCGGCGGGGGAGTGGCGGCTCACCCCCGGCCTCCTGGCCGCGTGCGACTTCGTCCTGCCGAACGAGGCCGAGGCGCTCGCCCTGGCCGGAGCACTCACGGGTGAACCGGTGAGCGCGCTGCCGGCGGCCCTGACGACGCTCGCGAAGGCCGGCCCGGTACCCGTGGTGAAGCGCGGCGGAGAGGGAGCCGTGGCCCGCTACGAGGACACGGACGTGAGCGCACGGGGCCCGCGCGTGACCCCGTCCGACACGGTCGGCGCCGGCGACGGCTTCGACGCGGGCTTTTTGGCAGGCTGGCTGGGACGGCAGGACATCGAGGAGGCCCTGGCCTGGGGCTGCGCCTGCGGCGCACTGTCGACCCGCGCCGCGGGAGGCACCGCCGCCCAGGCGACCGCCACCGAAGCCGAGACCGCCGCCGCGGAGATGAGAGTGACACGAGAACGAACCTGACAGCCACACACGCGTGGGCGCGGGGTGCGCGGGTGCGTGGTGCTGGACGGCGCTTCGGCGTCCTGGCGGGTGTGCGCGTGTGGCGGGCGCCTAGCGCGTGTTTCGAGGTCCCGCCCTCCCAGACACTCCCCGCCCTCCCAGGGGGCGCCGACCCCACTTCCATTGTCAAGCCACCCCACACACCAAAGAAAGACCACACCCACGGCTGTGGAAAACCCACGACCCGACCACTTCGAGACTGGCCCTAGGTGCGGCGGGTGCGTGGATGCGGTGGATGCATGCGGCGAGCGTCTGGGGGCTGCGGGTGCGTGGGTGCGCGGGTTCGGGCGGGCACGGTGACGGCGCGCGGGTTCCGTATAGGTGGCGATGCTGGGTTCGGACGGTGGGGCGTGGGGCGGTGCTCGGGGTCAGACGGTGATGACCTCGACGCCTGCCGCGCGGAGGCGGCTCAGTTCCGACTGGTCGGCGCTTGCGTCGGTGACGAGCATCGCGACCTCCTCGATCGGTGCGATGCGGGTGAACGCGCGGTTGCCCACCTTGGACGAGTCGGCCAGGACGACCACGCGTGCGGCGGTGTGCATCAGGCAGTGGTCGGTTTGGGCCTCGACCTCGTCGTGCGTGCTGATGCCGCCGGCCGCGTCGATGCCGTCCACGCCGAGGAACACCAGGTCGAGGTGGATGCCGGCGAGGGCGCGGTCGGCGATCGGGCCGACCAACTCGTACGACTCGGGCCGTACGCTGCCGCCCGTGACGACCAGGTCGATGGCCGAGCGTACGGAGAGGTCACCGGCGATGTTGAGGGCGTTGGTGACGACCTTCAAGGACCGGCCGAGCGACCCGAGCGCGCGGGCCAGCTCGGTCGTCGTGGTGCCGCCGCCGAGGCCGACCGAGTGCACCGACTCGGTGACCAGGTGCACCGCGGCCTGTGCGATGCGGAGCTTCTCCTCCTGGTGGCGGCCGGTGCGGTAGCGCATCGGCAGCTCGTAGATCACCTCGGCGGCCACCGCGCCGCCGTGGGTGCGCTTGAGGAGCTGTTGTTCTTCCAGCGCCCGCAGGTCCCGCCGGATGGACGCGGGTGAGGCGTTCAGCTCGGTGGTGAGGTCGAGAACGGAGACCGTGCCGTGTTTCGCGAGCCGGTCGAGGATCAGGCCGAGCCGCTCCTGTTGACGCATTCGATCACTATAAAGCACTATTCGCGCTTGTTAATAGTTGTTTTAACGCGATACTTACCAGTCGGCATGCTCGTTCGCTCACCCGAGGTGATTCGAGGAGCGGCGGCGTCACTTGAAGCCGGACGAGGCGATCGACCGTACGAAGAACCGCTGGGCGATCACGAACAGCACGAGTACCGGGATCTGGCTGGTCACGGTGCCGGCCATCAGCACCGGCCAGTTCGTCAGGTGAGAGCCCTGGAAGTTCTGCAGGCCCATCTGAATGGTCATGTTGCCCGGGCTCTGGATGGCGATCAGCGGCCACAGGAAGTCGTTCCAGACGTTGAGGAACGTGAGCACCGCCAGCGTCGCCAGGGTCGGGCCCATGAGCGGCAGCAGCACCCGTACGAGCGTGCGGAGGCGGCCGGCGCCGTCGATGCGGGCGGCCTCCTCCAGTTCGCGTGGCACGGTCGTGAAGAACTGGCGCATCAAGAAGACGCCGAACGGGGTCGCCAGGTTGGGGGCGATCAGGGCGCCGAGCGTGTCGGTCAGGTGCAGGTCGCGTACGACGATCAGCGTCGGCAGCATGACGATCTGGAACGGCACCATCAGGGTCGCGAGCACCAGGACGAACAGCACGCGGCTGCCGAAGAAGGGGATCCGGGCGAACGCGTATCCGGCGAGAGCGCAGAACACCAGGTTGCCGAGCACGCAGGCGACCGAGACGATCGTGCTGTTGAGCAGCCAGTGCCCGAACGGTCCCTGGTGCCAGGCGTCGGTGTAGTTCTGCCAGTGCACGCCGCCGGGCAGGCCGGGTGGGAAGCGCCGGGTCTCCGCCTGGGTGGAGATCGACAGCAGCACCATCCAGATGAGCGGCGCCAGCATCACCAGGGACAGCGGGACCAGCAGCAGGTGCAACGGGCTGGGCCGGCGGCGGGGCCGCGGCCGGCCGCCGTGCTCCGTACGGACCGCCTGGCGCGGAAGGGCAAGGGTCATGTCAGCCCGCCTCGTAGTGGGAGCTCCGCCGGCCGAGCCACAGCTGTACGACGGTCACGATGAGGATCACGACGAACAGCGCGCAGCCGATGGCGGCGGCATAGCCGCCGTCGAAGTCGACGAACGCCTGCTGGTAGAGGTAGTAGACGAGCACGGTGCTGGCGTGCAGCGGCCCGCCCTTGGTCGTCACGTACACCTCGTCGAACAACTGCAGCGCGTTGATGGTCAGCCAGACGAGCAGGAACGACGAGGCCGGCGCGAGCAGCGGCAGCTCCACCTTCCAGAACGCCTTCACCCGCCCGCAGCCGTCGAGCGCGGCGGCCTCCATCAGCTCTCGCGGCACGTTCTGCAGCGCGGACAGGTAGATGATGACGGCGAAGCCGAGCCAGCCCCACACGGTCATGGCGACCACGGCCGGCAGCGCCTCGCCGGTGCTCTGGAAGAAGCCCTGCTGGGGGAGGCCGAGCTTGTCGAGCCCGGCATTGATCAGGCCGATCTGCGGGTTGTAGAGCCAGCTGAAGATCACGCCGGTGGCGACGGTGGAGGTGACGAGCGGGGCGAACACCGCCATCCGGTAGAAGGTCATCCCGCGGACCTTCTGGTTGAGCAGCACGGCGATCGGGATCGCGAGCACCATCGTGATCGGTACGAACAGCACGCAGTAGTACAGCGTCTGCCGGGCGGCCTGCCAGAAGACCGGGTCGTGCACCATCTTCTGGTAGTTCGCCGCGCCCGACCAGGTGCCGGGCGAGGTCAGGTCGGTGTCCTGGAATGACAGCAGCACCGACCAGAGCACCGGGACGAGACCGAACACCGCGATCAGCAGGACCGCCGGGGAGACGAACGCCCAGCCGGTGAGATGGTCGGCTCTCCGGAGGCGGTTGCCCCGTCGCCGCCCCGTCCGCGCGGTGCGCCGTCCCGTGGGCCGCCCGGCGGTGGCCACCGCCATCATGCCCCCGCGAGGATCTGGTCGACCTGCCGGCGTGCCTGGTCGAGCGCGGCCTGCGGCTGTGCCTTGCCGAGCAGCACCGCCTGTACGGCGGCGCCCAGGGCCTGGGAGATCTTCGGATACTCGGGGATGTTCGGGCGGGACTTGGTGGCGTTCTTGCTCAGGTTGTCGACGAAGACCTTGTTCGCCGGGTAGCGCTTGAGGAAGTCCTGGTAGCCCGGCAGTTTCGTCTCGGACTCGCGAAGCGGCAGGTCACCGGTTGCGGTCGCGAACTTCAGATGCGTCTGTGCCGAGTCCAGCCATTGCAGGAACGCCCACGCGGTCGTGCGGTCGCCCTTGTTGAAGAGCATGTAATTGTCCGGACCGGCGATGGTCGCGTGGCTGACCTTGGCGGGCAGGATCTGCGCGCCGTAGGAGATGTCCTTGTTGATGCCGGACAGATCCCAGGGGCCGGTCCAGAGCATCCCGATCTTCCCGGAGTTGAAGAGGTTCTGGTACTGCCCGTCGCCGGTGTCGAGATAGACCGAATGGTCGGTCACCGCCATGTCGTGCAGCAGCTGCATGGCCTGCAGCCCGGCCGGTGAATCGAACGCGGCCTTCTTGTTGTCGGAGGTGAGCAGGTCACCGCCCGCCTGCCACAGCATCGCGATGAACCGCCAGACGGTGTCCTCGGTGCCGTCGTTGACGTACGCCCAGCCGTACCGGTGCTGGGAGGCGTCGGTCAGCTTGCGGGCGGCGTTGCGGAAGTCGTCCCAGGTCCAGTTCGCCGTCGGGTACGAGAGCCCGGCGGCGTCGAAGAGCTTCTTGTTGTAGACCAGCGCGAGGTTGTCCACGAGCGCGGGGACGCCGTAGATCCTGCCGTCGGGCGTGGTGGAAGCCTCCCGGGCGGCCGGGAAGAAGTCGTCCCACTGGAAGGACGGGCTGCTCTTGACCAGCGAGGTGAGGTCCTGCGTCTGGTGCCGAGCGGCGAGCGTGTTGATCGAGGAGCCGAACTCATAGGCGATGCCGGGCGCCTTGCCGGAGACGAAGGACGCGAGCGTCTTCTTCAGCGCGTCGTCGTTGCTGCCGCCGAAGGTGACGTCCACCTTCTGGTCGGGATGGGCGGCGTTCCACTCCTGGCCGAGCTGGGCGATCGCCTTGGCCTCGACGTCGGTGTAGCCGTGCCACATGACCACCGCGCCGTGCGAGCCGCCGGAGCCGCCCGAGCCGCCGGAACACGCCGCCAGGGACGCGAGGGCGAGCGCAGCCACGCCCGCGGTGGCCCGTACGCCGAGCCGTCGCCCGGTTCGTCTTGGTGTTACGCGCATCTCCACGACTCTCCCTAGAAACGGCGACACACCCGGGTGGCCGCCTCGGGTGTCCGGTGCTCGCTAACGATTGTTAGGCGGGACTTTAGATCAGAAGCAATCATCAAACAAGGCGTATCGCCAAGAAAGCGACAGCTCGGCGGCCTCGTGAGCGCCGGTACGGCCGATCTCGATCACGAGCGTCCTGGGAGGTGGCGAGGCCGGGGCCCGGTCGTACGGGCGGCGGTGATCGGGATGTGATCGCCCGCGAGCGCGTGAGCGCTTGATCGGTGTCCGTGGCATTGCCGGAGCCGCTCGCTCAGCGTGGCGGCCCCGTCACTGACCTTGATGCATTACTCGCAGTAACCATCTGTTTTCATTTTTGCCCGTTGACGCGATTTTACCTGCGTTTTATGCTCCCCACGGATTTTCCCGGTGTGAAGGGAGGCGGTGCGTCAGGTCTCCGCCATATTAATCGGCCGAGCCGACGCAACAATCTTCCATCCTGCACCGATGCGCTGATGGATCGTGTAATTCGCCCCGCCGTTCATCCGTGCCCAATAGGCCGGATCGCGATTCGCCGCGCCTTTTCCCGGTCCCTCGTAGCCCCGATGAGGTGGTAGATCCGTGCGCAGAAAAGGCAGTAGGACAAGGGCACGCCGGCTGACGGCGGTGCTTTCGGCCGGAGCGCTTCTGAGCGCCGGCCTGGGCGGGGTGGCATCGGCCGCGGCGAACGCCGCCGCACCGCCCGAGCAGACGCCCCATCAGGCCGCCGGCGACCGCGATGCCCGCCCC
>NZ_JBHLZP010000563.1:0-5028 GCF_042429965.1 Actinoallomurus acaciae | reverse complement strand
GGCACCATGCCCCCGTACCAGCCGCCCACCCAGGGCACGGCGCCGCCGTACCAGCAGCCGGTCCAGGGTGACGGCACGGGCGGGATGCCGCCGTACCAGCAGCCCGCCCAGGGCGGCGGCACCGGCGCGGTGCCCCCGTACAACCAGGCCACGCAGGCCGGCGGTCCCGGCTCCGTCCCGCCCGGGGCCCAGGGGTACCACGCCGACCCGATCGGCTACCTGCCGACTCACGGCACCCCGCCGCCGCGGGCGCCGATGCCGACGATGAGCGGGCAGTACCGCGAGCCGACCAAGGTGCGCAACCTGGGGGGCCAGCAGGTCCTGCGCATCGGCCGGGCGCCCGAGAACGACATGGTCGTCGCCGACCTGCGGGTGTCGCGCCAGCACGCCGAGCTGCGGTCGTCCGGTGGGACGTACGAGCTCGTCGACGTCGGCAGCCGCAGCGGCACCTACGTCAACGGCCAGCGCGTCGAGCGCGCGATCATCGGCCCCAACGACATCATCGGCATCGGCCCGTCAACGTTCCACCTGGTCGGCGACGTCCTCACCGAATACACCGACACGGGCGCGGTCAACTTCAGCGCGCACGACCTCACGGTCACCGTCGACAAGGGCAAGGTGCTGCTGGACCACGTGTCCTTCCCGCTCGGGGAGAAGTGCCTCGTCGCGGTCATCGGCCCCAGTGGCTCGGGCAAGTCGACCCTGCTGCGCGCGCTCACCGGTCTGCGGCCCGCCGACCAGGGCGCGGTCTCCTACGACGGCCGTGACCTCTACCGCGACTACTCCGAGCTGCGCTCGCGCATCGGCCTGGTGCCGCAGGACGACATCCTGCACACCCAGCTCACCGTGCGCCGCGCGCTCATCTACGCCGCCGAGCTGCGGTTCCCCGACGACACGCGCCAGCACGAGCGCAAGGCGCGGGTCGATGAGGTGCTCAAGGAACTCGGCCTGGACCACCGGCGCGACAACAAGATCTCGGCCCTGTCCGGCGGCCAGCGCAAGCGCGTCAGCGTCGCCCTGGAGCTGCTGACCAAGCCGTCGCTGCTGTTCTTGGACGAGCCGACGTCGGGCCTGGACCCAGGCCTGGACAAGTCGGTCATGCAGATGCTGCGCGGCCTCGCCGACGACGGCCGTACGGTCGCGGTGGTCACCCACAGCGTCGCGAACCTCGACATCTGCGACCGGCTCCTCGTCATGGCGCCGGGCGGCCGCATCGCGTTCTTCGGCCCGCCGAGGGAGGCACTGCCGTTCCTCGGGTTCACCGACTGGGCCGACGTCTTCCAGGCGTTCGACGACCCGTCGATCGACTGGGGCGGCCGTTACCTCCAGTCGCCGGCCCACCAGAAGTACGTCACGGCCGACCTGGTCCAGCCGGTCGCGCAGGCCGGTCCGGTGAGCTACCAGCCGCCGCCCAAGCCGCAGAGCTGGCCCGAACAGCTGAGCACGCTGATCCGCCGCTACGTCCGCAGCATCGCGGCGGACCCGTTGTTCCTCGGCATCACGGTGGCGCTGCCGATCATCATGGGCGCGGTGGCGCGCGTCATCCCGGCCGGTGACCTCACGTCGAAGGTCCCGGGCTCGCAGGGCGGCGCGGCCAACCTCCTGATGATCCTGTGCATCGGCGGATGTCTCACCGGCGCCGCCAACGCGGTGCGCGAACTGGTCAAGGAAAGACCGATCTATCAGCGAGAACGCGCGGTCGGGCTGTCCAGATCCGCCTATCTCACCTCCAAGCTGCTCGTCCTCGGTGTGATCACGATCGGTCAGGGCATCGTGCTCACGCTGGTCGCCATGCTCGGGGTCGACATGAGGGACAAGGGCGTGGTCACCACGCCGATGTACGAACTCATCTTCGCCGTCGCGCTGCTGTCCTTCACCGCGATGACGCTCGGCCTGCTCATCTCGGCGATCGTCAAGACCAGCGAGATGACGATGCCGCTGCTGGTGCTCACCACCCTGGTGCAGATCGTGTTCTGTGGAGCGCTCGTGCACCTGGACGGCAAGGCCGTCCTGGAGCAGATCGCCTGGTTCGTGCCGGCCCGGTGGGCGTTCGCCGCGATGGCGGGCACGCTCGACGTCACCTTCCTTCTTCCGCACAAGGATCCGCCGGACCCGCTGTGGAAGCAGCAGTTCAGCACCTGGCTGCTGGACATGGGCATGATGGCCGTCCTCACCGTGGCCCTGATCTTCGCGGTGGAGCGGATGCTGCGGCGCCAGGAGCCGGAGGTCATGCGGAAGCGGTGAGCCCCACCGCCGTGTGACGGCCCGCCACTGCTCGCCCGCCGCGCCTGAGTCCTTCCCGTGGACGCCTTCACGGGAAAAGGCTCAGGCGTGGCCTTTCTCGTAGACGACGAGCCCCCGGGACAGGCGCAGCGGGACGAGGACGAGCTCGACGATGAGGGCCTTCCAGGCGTAGTAGACGTTGACGGCCTTCGTCAGGTAGACGAAGGGGACGTTGGCCATGACGCCCAGCACCGGAAGTCTTCGGCGCCGGGCGGCATAGAGCAGCGGCGGGACGGTGAACACCAGCTCCGACCCGAGCCAGAGCGTCAGGGTGGCGCCGACGGGCCGGTGCATGCCCAGGGTGAGGACGAACGGCGTCGCCCACCACAGCGGTGCGGTGAAGATCTCGGCCAGGGCCAGGACGATCCAGAGCGCGAGCATGGGTTTTCGTCGCACGAGCCCGCCGAGGTGGAGGCGGACGTTCTGGAAGAAGCCGGCCATCCAGCGCCACACCTGTTTGCGGAGGTAGGTCAGCGTCTCCGGGTCGGCGGCCCAGGCCACGGCCTCGCCGACGTACACCGCGCGCCGGCCGGCGATCTGCACCGACCAGGTGAAGTCCATGTCCTCGACGATGGTGCGCTCGGGGAAGCCGCCGAAGCCGGTCAGCGTCGCGCGGCGGAAGACCGAGCAGCAGCCCGAGCACACGACCGGGCTGCCCGCGCCGTTCTGGATCGGGCGGTTCCAGTGGAAGCCGAAGAGGTATTCGATGGAGCGGCCGCGCTCCCAGACGGTGCGGGTGAAACGGGTCTGCACGTTGCCGGCCGCGACGACGACCTCGGGATCGTCGAAGACCGGCTTGATCTTTTCGATGTAGTCCGGGGCGAGCACGGTGTCGGCGTCGACGGCCAGGACGAGGTCGGTGTCGCACACCGGCAGCGCGTGGTTCTGCGCCTTGGCCTTGCTGCCCAGGTTGTGCGGCGGTCTCAGCACGGTCGCCCCGTAGGACGCCGCGACCTCGCCCGTCCGGTCGGCCGAGCCGTCATCGACGACGACGACCTTCTCCGGCGGGACCGTCTGACGGCGGATGGCCTCCAAGGTCGCGGGCAGGCCCGCCTCCTCGTTGTGGGCCGGGACGATCACGGTCAGCGTCGCCGTCACTTGTGCCTCCGGAACCTCGTGACCGCGCCGCCGGCGGCAACGGCCAGCCCGACGACTCCGTAGACGATGGTGCTGAACCCGATGAAGGGCAGGCCCCCGTGCATGATCAACCCTTTCGCGACGGTCGATGGCGGGGCCCGGCGGCGGGCCGCCCCCTCCGGTGAAGGGGACGGCCCGCCGCTGGGCATGCCCGCAATCATGGGCCGCCGGTGACCGGCACGTCGATGGCCTCCGCGCGCCTGTGGACAACTCGCCCGTCAACGCCTGCGCGGGGACCCGAAGGGCTCAGGCGGTCTCGTCGACCGGGGCGAAACGCTCGGCGAACGCGGCGCGGTTCGCGGAGTCGGGGGAGCGGTCCCAGACGGCGAAGACCACCCGTTCGAAGACGGACGCGAAGGCGCCGCCGGCCGTCAGATGCGAGTGGAAGGCGCCGGCGACGTCATGCGGGTCGTTGCGGAACACTCCGCAGCCCCACGCGCCGAGGACCAGCCGGCGGGCGCCGTGGTGAGCGGCCACCGCCAGCACGCGCCCCGCGCGCCGGTGGAGCGTGCGCCGGATCGCGTCGCCCGCGCCGGGGTCGCGCCGAAGCACCTCACCGGCGTTCGGCGCGGCGGAGGTCAGGAACGACACCGGGTACGGCTCGGCCAGCAACCGCCCGTCGCCGCCCCGGTGCACCGGGACGTCGGGGGACCAGATGACGCGGTCGCTGTAGAGCAGGTCGGAGGAGGCCCGGTGCTCCGCGTAGTAGTCGGGGGCCTGGAGCAGGCAGGGGTACAGCAGGGCGGTACGGCAGAGGTCCTCCTCCTGCGCCCGGGCACCGCGGAGGTAACCGCCTCCCGGGTTCCGCGCGGAGGCGAAGTTCAGCACGGCGATTCGCCCGTCTCCGGCGAGACGCAGCCGTCGCGCCGCGCCCAGACTGTCCTCCGCGGTCACCTCGAACGCCGGGCGGTGCCCGTCCGCGGGCGCGGTCAACGCGCCCTCCGGGGGATGGCTCACCGTCCCGCCGACCGCCGCGTCGAGGGCGGAGCGTACGACGACGCGCGTGCCGTCCCCGGCGGTGTACGCGCCGTCGGCGACGATCCGTGCGTTCACCGCCGCGACCTCACGCAGTCTGCTGCTCATCGTCCGCATGGTAGATCGTTCCCGCTCCGCCGATCGAACGCTTTTCGGCCGTGCCGCCGGCTCCGCGCCGACGGCATCGGTCACTCGCCCGCCGGTGCGGGCCCGGACCTGTGCACGAGGTGGGGCCGGTAGGTGTAGCCCACCCGCCGTACGGTCGTGAGCTGGGAGCCCACCCGGCCGAGCTTGCGGCGGAGGCGGTGGACGTGCACGTCGACGGTTCTGGTCGTGGCGTCCACCGCCGGCCAGAGCGCCTGCATGAGCTCGGCCCGGCTGAAGACCTGCCACGGGTGCGTCGTGAAGTGCACCAGCAACTCGAACTCCTGGTACGTCAGACCGATCTCCCGGCCCTCCACCCAGACACGCCGGGAGGGCTGGTCGATGCGCAGGGCGTGCGGCGGCGCGTCCTTCACGCCAGGCGGCCGTTCGTCTCCCTCCGGGGCCGCGGAGAGCGGCCGGGGGGAGGTGCGCCCGGCCGGGCCCCGCCGGCCCGCCACGGCCAGTGGCACGGTGTCCCGCCGTGTCTCG
>NZ_JBHLZP010000562.1:0-5600 GCF_042429965.1 Actinoallomurus acaciae | reverse complement strand
CGGCCGCGGCGGCCGCACGTGGTCGTGGACCTCGACGGCTGCGACGGACCGGAGGCGACGCGCGCCGCCCTGTCGGCCGCCGACCACGCGATCGGCGGACGCGCGCAGCTCACGGAGTTCGTCGGTGACGACGAAGCGCTGGTCGGAGCGGCCGTCGACCACCAGGTATACCTGGTGGTCACCGACGGTCCCCGCGGCTGGACGCTGCTGACGCCCGCTGGTGATCGCCACGACGGCGAGGCGATCACCGTGGACACCGTGGACGCCACGGGTGCCGGCGACTGCTTCGCCGGCACCTACTGCGCGGAACTGGACCGGGGCACCGGACCGCTGGAGGCGGCGCGCTTCGCCGCCGTCGCCGCCGGCATCTCGTGCACCCGGCCCGGCGCCCGCGACGGAATGCCCCGGCGCGAGACCGTCACCGCCTACCTCCGAGCGCGGTCCGGCCCCCGGCCGGCGGTTTCACCCCAGCCGGCCCACTCCCAGGGAGAGGAGAGATGATGCGACGTACGGTGACGGCCGTGGTCTCGATCGGCCTGCTGCTGACGACCATCGGCTGTGACACGGCGGCCAGGCGGGAGATCGCCGCGGAGAAGAGGGCCACCGAGCAGGGTCCGCCCCCACCCGCCAAGATCGCCCAGTCGTGCCAGGTCCAGGGCCATCAGCCCAAGATCGGCATCGTCCCGATCAACCTTCAGGCGCTGTTCTTCAACCAGATCGACACCGGCGCGCAGACCGTGGCGCGCAAGGCCGGCGCGCAGGTGCAGATCGTCAACGGCAACGACGACTCCTCCACCCAGGCCAACGCGATCGACGACCTGGTGGCCAACCACTACGACGCGATCATCGTGGACGCGATCGACACCGAGGGCATCAAGCCCGCGATCCGGCGGGCGAAGGCGGCCGGAATTCCCGTGGTGGCCGTGGACGCCACCGTCGACGACCCGGCGGTCGCCACCCAGGTCGGCACGGCCAACGCCGAGGGCGGCAGGCAACTCGGCGACGCACTGCTCAAGATCACGGGTGGCCGGGGCGACATCGGCGTGGTCGGCGCGCTCAACAGCACGATCCAGAACGAGCGGCAGAAGGGCTTCACCGACGAGGTCACCGCGAAGGGTATGAAGATCAAGAACGTGGTCGACGGGCGCAACATCCAGGAGAACGCCCAGACCGCCGCCGAGAACCTGCTCACCGGCGCCCCCGACCTGAAGTACGCCTACGCCACGGGCGAGCCCGCCCTCATCGGACTGGCCGCCGCCGTCGTCAGCCAGCAGCGCACCAAGGACATCAGGGTCGTCGGCTGGGACCTGTCCTCCCAGGCGGTGGACGGGCTGCGGTCCGGCTGGATCCTCGGCGTCGTACAGCAGAACACCTTCCAGTTCGGCTACGACGCGATGAACGCGGCGATCGACCTGGTGTGCCACCGGACCGTGGCCAAGGACATACCGGTCCCCACCCAGATCGTCACCCCGGCCAACGTCAAGAACTACCTCTACTACCTGGAGAAGTGATGAGCGACACCTCGCTGGTCACCCTGAGAGGGATCACCAAGTCGTTCGGCGCGGTCAAGTCGCTGCGGGGCGTCGACCTCACACTCGCCCCCGGAGAGGTGCTCGGCCTGGTCGGGGACAACGGCGCCGGGAAGTCGACGCTGATGAAGGTCCTGGCCGGGGCGATCCAGCACGACTCCGGCCAGATCACCATCGACGGCCGCGACGTCCGTTTCGCCAGCCCCGCCGACGCGCGGCGCGAGCGCATCGGGATCGTCTACCAGGACCTCGCGCTCTGCGACACCCTCGACGTCGCGAGCAACCTGTTCCTGGGCCGCGAGCCGCGCAAGGGCCCGTTCATCGACCGGCGGGCGATGCACGAGAAGGCCGCCGAGACCCTGTCGGAACTGCATGTCCGCGTGAAGTCGACGTATCAGGAGATCGGCCGGCTGTCCGGCGGGCAGCGGCAGGCGGTGGCGATCGCGCGGGCCGTGTCGTTCCAGCCGCGCGTGCTGATCCTGGACGAGCCGACCGCGGCGCTCGCGGTCGCCGAGGTGCGGCAGGTCCTCAAGATGATCCGCGACGTCGCCGCCCAGGGCGTCGGCGTCATCCTGATCACTCACCGTCTGCAGGACCTGTTCGAGGTCTGCGACCGGATCACCGTGATGTACGAGGGCCGCAGCGTCGAGGACGAGCCGGTGTCCGCGCTGGACATCGAACGGCTCGTCGCCATGATCACCCGTTCGGACACCGAGGAGGCGGCCTGACATGAGTGAGCGAAGCGAAGGCCCGGCGTGCCCGGTCGCCCTCTCGAACCCGGGGTCCCCGCGGAAACGCGGAGCGTTTTCGTGGGGTGGGGCGGAGGAGGCCTCATGAGTGTCGAGACCGCGGCGGCCCCCACCGTGCTCGCCGAGACGCCGAGCTGGTGGGAACGCGCCAACAAGGCGACGCTGGCCATGACCGGCGTCACCGTCGTGCTGTTCCTCGTCTTCGGGATCGCCGCCCCGAACTTCCTGACCTTCGACAACATCTCCAACCTGGCCACCCAGGTGGCGATCACCCTGATCGTCGCGGTCGCCATGACCTTCGTGATCACCACCGGCCAGATCGATCTGTCGGTGGGCTCGACGGTCGCGTTCGTCGCCACCGGCACCGCCGAGATGCTGCGCGCCGGGTGGGACTCCTCCATCGTGATCGTCGCGGCGATGGTGGCCGGGCTCTTCTGGGGCGCGATCAACGGCTGGCTGTCGGCCCACCAGAAGATCCCTCCGTTCATCGTCACTCTCGCCGCGATGTCGGTGATCCGGGGTCTGGCGCAGCTGTGGACGCAGGGCTTCTCCGTGCCGATCGACCGGCGGCTGTTCGTCGCCAGGATCGGTGACGCGAAGTTCCTCGGCTTCTCCGCGCTGGCCTGGATCGCGCTGGTCATGGTCGTGCTCGGGGGCGTGCTGCTGTCCAAGATGCGGTTCGGCAACTACGTCAACGGCATCGGCTCCCAGGAGGAGTCGGTCCGCCGCGCCGGGGTGAACACCGACCGGATCAAGATGATCACGCTGATGCTGACCGGCCTGGCCGCCGGAGTGGCGGGCCTGCTCACCGCGGCGCGGCTGGGCTCCGGATCGGCCAACTCCGGGCAGGGCTTCGAGCTCACCGTGATCGCCGCGGTCGTGCTCGGCGGCACCGACCTGTTCGGCGGCCGGGGCACGATGGTCGGCTCCATCATCGGCGCCGTCATCACCGGCGTGATCGCCAACGGGCTGACCCTGCTCGGCGTGAGCCCGTTCCTCACCCCGATCGTGACCGGCCTGGTGCTGCTCATCGCGATCTGGATCAACCTGCGGGGCCGTTCCCTCGCCGACCTGTTCGCCCACCTGACGCGTCGATCATGACCGGTGTCACGGTGTCCACGGTGACCGGGCCCGTGCCCAGCGCGGAGCTCGGCCTCACCCTGACCCACGAGCATCTGCGCAATGACGTACGGAAGGCGGTCGCGGAGCCGGACGACCCGCGGCTGGCCTTCCTGCGTGACGCCCGGACCGCACCGGATCTGGCGTGGCTGCTGCGCGAGCAGCCGTACGCCAGCCTCGACCACTGCGTCCTGGACGACACCGACGCGATGCTGGCCGACCTGCGCGCGTTCGCCGCGTCCGGGGGCGGCACGGTCGTCGACGTCACTCCGGCCGGGCTCGGCCGCGACCCGAGGGCGCTGCGTTCGTTCGCCGAGCGCAGCGGCCTGAAGGTCGTCATGGGCTCCGGCTGGTACCTGGAGCGGTTCCACCCGGCGCACCTGTCGTCGGCCGGGGAGCACCGCCTCGCCGGTGAACTGGTGGCCGAGTTCACCGGTGGCGCCGACGGCACCGGGATCTCCCCGGGCGTCATCGGCGAGATCGGGGTGTCGCCGGACTTCACCGAGGACGAGCACACGGCGTTGCGCGCCGCGGCGCGCGCCCAGCGCGAGACCGGCGTCCCGCTCTACGTCCACCTGCCCGGCTGGCAGCGGCGTGCGCACGAGGTCCTCGACATCGTGCTCGGCGAGTACGGCGTGGCGCCCGGCGCCGTGGTGCTGTGCCACATGGACCCCTCGCACGACGACCCCGGCTACCAGGACGCGGTCGCCGACCGCGGCGTCTGGCTCGAGTTCGACATGGTCGGGATGCCGTTCCGGTACCCGGGGGAGGGGCAGTCCCCGGCCCCGCACGAGGCCGCGCGCGCGATCGCGCGGCTCATCGGGCGCGGGTACGGCGAACGCCTGCTCCTCAGCCACGACGTGTTCCTCAAGAGCATGCTCACCGCGTACGGCGGCAACGGGTTCCGGTACGTGCCCACGCTCTTCGTCCCCAGGCTGGTCGACCACGGTGTCGCCCCCGAGGTCGCCGCAGGCCTCCTGCGGACCAACCCCGGCCGGCTGTTCGACCAGGCGGCGTCCTGACCGAGCACCGGTCCCGATGAGAGAGACAAGGAGTACACAGTGAGCCGCGTCCTGATCGCAGGCGAGAGCTGGATCACCCAGTCCACCCACATCAAGGGGGTCGACTCCTTCACCACCAGCTCGTACGTCGTCGGCGTCGAACCGCTGCGCCGGGCGCTGGAGAGTCGCGGGCACGAGGTCGTTCACCTGCCCGCTCACCTGGTGCCCGCGCGGTTCCCCGGTGACGCCGCCGCGCTCGCCGAGTACGACGTGGTCGTGCTCTCCGACATCGGCGCGAACTCCCTGCAACTCGCCCCCGAGGTGTTCGAGCAGGCGCGGCCGGGCGCCGACCGGATCGACGCGCTGCGCGGCTGGGTCGGCGACGGCGGCGGCCTGCTCATGGTCGGCGGCTACCTCTCGTTCACCGGTTTCGAGGCCAAGGCCGCCTACCGCAACACGGTGCTGCACGAGGTGCTGCCGGTCGAGCTCCTGCCCGAGGACGACCGCGTCGAGCTGCCCGCCGGCGCGAAGCCGGAGGTCCCCGGCCTGGGGCATCCCGCGCTCGCGGCGTCGCCGCCGACTGGCCGCTGCTCCTGGGCTACAACCGTGTCCGTCCCCGTCCCGGCGCGGACGTCCTGGCCACGCTGGGCGCCGACCCGCTGGTCGCCGTCGGCGGGTACGGCTCGGGACGTTCGGCGGTGTTCACCTCCGACTGCTCGCCCCACTGGGCGCCCAAGCCGTTCTGCGAGGAATGGGACGGCTACGCCAAGGTGTTCGGCGGCCTCGTCGAGTGGCTCGCCGCATGAGCGAGGGGGCACGGGGCCCGGGGAACCGGTCCGCGCGGCTGCTCGACGTGTGCGCCGAGCCCATGGAACGGGCGCTCGGCATGCGGTTCGTCGAGGAGGTCACCGCCGGCACGATCGGCGACGCGGCCTACGCCGACTACCTGGCGATCGAGGAGTCCTTCGTCGAGACGGCCGCCCGCCTGCACGGCCTGGCCGTGTGGGACGCCCCGGACCGTACGGCGCTGGAGCGCAACGCGCGGGCGGTCCACGCGCTGACCACCGACCAGTCGGACTACTTCCGCGCGGCGCGCGCCGCCTGGCCGGTCGCGGCGCGCGCGGACGCGGCGTCGCCGCCGACTGGCCGCTGCTCCTGGGCTACAACCGTGTCCGTCCCCGTCCCGGCGCGGACGTCCTGGC
>NZ_JBHLZP010000561.1:0-5039 GCF_042429965.1 Actinoallomurus acaciae | reverse complement strand
CCGGTGGAGGCGACGAGCCGCAGCGCGACGTACAGCGACGACGGGTCGCGGCCCGCGTCGGCGGCGGTGCTACGGATGGCCGCGATCTCGGTCGCGAGCCGATCCGGGTCCAGTTCGGGTACCGCCTGCTGGGCGAGCCAGCCGTCGCCCAGGCGCGCCGCGCGCCGGAGCGCGGCCGGGGAGTGGCCCCCGACGTAGAGCGGAACGGCGTGGGCGGGCGTGGGCAGCACGACCGTGCCCGGCGGAAGGTCGTAGTGAGGAGTGGAGCGGCCGGCCGGGCGGCCCGTCCAGCACTCGCGCAGCAACGTGATCCACTCCTCCATCCGCGCGCCGCGCCCGTCGAACGGCATGCCCAGTGCGGTGAACTCCTCGCGCATCCAGCCCGCGCCGACGCCGAGTGCGACCCGGCCGCCGGACAGCGCGTCGACGCTCGCGACCTGCTTGGCGAGCAGCACCGGGTTGCGCTGCGGGAGGACCAGCGCGGCGGTGCCGAGCCGGACTCGTCCGGTCACCGCGGCCGCGGCGGCCAGCGAGACGAGCGCCTCCACGTACGGGGTGTCCGTGGGCCAGGTCGCCCCGCCGTCGGCGGCGAACGGGTACCGCGACTCGATGACCTCGGGCTGCACGACGTGGTCGCTGACCCAGAGGGAGTCGAACCCGGCTCGTTCCAGCGCCCGCGCGTGCTCGGCCACCGAGGCCGCCGGCACCGCGGTGCCCGTGTGGGGGAGCTTGACGCCGATCCGCATGGTCACTGACCACGACCTTTCTGTCCGCGCCCGTGGTCGGCGCGGAGACGGCGGCGTCCTCGCGTAGTGGCACGTGAGCTGCGCCGATGCGATGCCGGGCGGCCTGATGGCCCGTGATGCTAGTTACGGGGCGTGATGTGCGTCAAGCGCGCAAATGTTCGCTATGAATAGCGCCGTGCGTCTTGCGCGCAATGGAACGATCTGCGAACATCGCCGAACACGTAGGGCCAGGCGGTGCTGTACCGACGTTTGCGCTGGTCCGACCGCCAGGAGGTAGCGGAAACAGTATGGTCACCACCCTTCGCAGACATGGGACGCTGGTCGGTCTGGACCACATCGGCATCGGTGTGTCCGACATGGCGGCGTCGCTGGAGTTCTACGCAGAGCTGGGATTCACCGACGCCGCGTTCGACTACACGGGCCCGTTGCCGGGCCTGAGCGCGGTCACCGGGTACGGCGAGACCGAGGCGCGGGTGGTCTTCCTCCGCACCGGCAACCCCACGGTCCTCGGCCGGGCGTCGATCAAGCTCGTGCAGATCACGAACCGGACGCAGCCGCCAGCCCCGGAGGGGCAGGCGTGGGGCGAGCCCGGGATCTGCGAGGTGTGCGTCCACGTCCACGGGCAGGAGGCGTTCTACCGCGACCTGGTATCACGAGGGCATACCGGGCTGATGGCGCCGAACGAGTCCGACCTGCCGCCCTACCAGACCCATTGCGGCCTGTCCTACGTCGCCGACCCGGACGGCGCCAAGATCGAGCTGATCGAGTGGTCGACGCTCGAGGCCGGCTGGCCGGTCGAGCCCGGGCCGCAGGGCGTCAACCACGTGGCGTTCGGCGTGGCCGACATCGAGCGCACGCGGGACTTCTACCGGCGGCTCGGGTTCACCGGGCAGCTGTTCGAGTCCGACGGCTACTTCGAGCCGATGCACCCGTGGTTCCACCCGCGCACGCCGCCGCGGCAGCGGATGATGCTGCTGACCAGCCCGTTCGGCGGAGCGCTCGAACCGGTCCAGCACTTCCCCCCGTCGCCGGACATGCGCGGCGAGTGGGGGCACCTGGGCACCTTCGAGTTCGCGGTGGGTGCGCGGTGCATCGACACCGCCATCCGGCACCTCGCGGCCGGCGACGTCGCGCTCGTCGGAGACCCGGTCACCATCGACCTGGGGGACGGGGCGACCTGGCGCTACGCCTACTTCCGAGATCCCGACGACCTGTACGTCTGCGTCACGGAGGTCCGGGCGTGACCGGCGGGCGGCGCACGCGCGGAAAGCGAGCCGGCCGATGAGCGCCACCGACCGGACCGCGCCGATCGTCGAGCTGCGCGGCATCCGCAAGTCGTTCGGCGAGTTGGAGGTCCTGCGCGGCATCGACCTGGAGATCTTCGCCGGCGAGCACGTCGTGATCTTCGGCCCGTCCGGGTCCGGCAAGTCCACCGTCCTGCGCAGCATCAACCTGCTCGAACCGCCCACCTCCGGATCGCTGAAGGTCGCGGGCATCGAGTACGGCCCGGGCGTGCCCGGCGAGAAGGCCGGACGCCGTGGCAGGCCGTTGGAGCTGCGCCGCACCGTCGGCATGGTCTTCCAGCAGTTCAACCTCTTCCCGCATCTCACCGCACTGGACAACGTGGCGCTGCCGCTGCGGTCGGTCCGCCGGGTGGGCCGGGCCGACGCGCAGGTGCGCGCGGCGGAGGCCCTGCGCCGGGTCGGGCTGCTCCAGCGCGCCGCCCACTATCCGCAGCAGCTGTCCGGCGGTCAGCAGCAACGTGTCGCGATCGCCCGCGCCCTGGCCCTCGATCCGAAGGTGATGCTCTTCGACGAGCCGACCTCGGCGCTGGACCCGGAGCTCGTGGGCGAGGTGCTCAAGACGATGCGCGAGGTGGCCGAGACCGGAATGACGATGGTCGTGGTCACCCACGAGCTCAGCTTCGCCAGAGAGATCGGGGACCTGAACGTGTTCATGGAGGACGGCGTCGTCGTCGACAGCGGCCCGCGCGGTTTCTTCGAGGAGACCACGAGCCCCCGGGCCCGTGAGTTCATCATGGCGGTGCGCTGATGTACGACTGGGGACTCATCTGGCAGCACCACGGCATCTTGGTGAACGGCCTCCTGGTCGCGATCAAGGTGTCACTGTTCGCGCTGGTCATATCCGTCGTCGGCGGCCTCCTGCTCGCCATGATGCGGATGTCGCGGCCGCCCGTCTCCTGGATCGCGGTCGCCTACGTCAACGTCTTCCGCGGCGTGCCGGCGCTGGTCAGCGTGATCTGGGTGTACTTCGGCGTCTCGCTGCTGATCGGCGTCGACTTCAGCGTCTTCGAGGCCGGTGTGATCGCGCTGTCGCTGCTGTACAGCGCGTTCATGGCGGAGATCTTCCGCTCGGCGCTCGGCGCCATCCCGAACGGTCACCGCGAGGCGGGGCACGCCCTGGGCATGCGGCCGATCCGCGTGTTCTTCTCGGTCATCCTGCCCCAGGCCATCAAGATCGCGTTGCCGAACATCGGCAGCATGTTCATCGGCATGCTGAAGGACACCTCGACCTTCACCGTCATCGGCCTGCTGGAGGTCGTCCGGGTCACCCAGAACCTGGTGTCGCAGACCTTCCAGCCGTTCGTGCTCTACACGGCGGCCGCGGCGATCTACGTCATCGCGGCGTTCGTCATCGACCTGCTGTTCCGCGTCATCGAAGGCGCGTACGCCAGCCCGCCGCGCGGCGTGATCTCCCAGCTGCTGCGCTCCCGCCGGCAGCGGCGCATCCAGAACCTCATGGCTGAACTCGGCTCATGAGCCCGGCCCCTCGCCGGGCCGTCCCATCCCCTCGGTATCGAGCACTGAGCACTGAAAGAGGAAACCCATGGTCAAGAGCATGAAGCCGTGGTCGGTGGCGAGGCGGGGCGCGATCGCGTGCGTCGCCGTCGTGTCCGCCCTGTCCCTCGCGGCGTGCGGCAAGTCCGGCGGTGACGGCGGCAGCGGCCTCAACGAGTCCGGAACGCTCACGGTCGGCATGAACCTGCAGTTCAAGCCGGAGATGTACCTCGACTCGGCGAACCAGCCGGCCGGCTACGACGTCGACCTGCTCAACAAGCTCGCCAAGGAGCTGAACGTCAAGCTCGTCATCAAGAACCTTGACTTCAACGGCCTCATCCCCGGCCTGCAGAGCAAGAAGTTCGACCTGGTCTCGGTCGGCCTGACCGCGACCGACGCCCGCAAGAAGGTCGTCGACTTCACCCGGGCGTACGTGCCCTACACCAGCGTGCTCGCGGTCCGGCAGAGCGACGACTCGCCCGCGCAGGTCGCCACCTACAACACCTCGGGCAAGATCATCACGGCGCTGCAGGGCTCCACGGGCGAGCAGCTCGCCAAGAAGACCTTTCCCAACGCCAAGCTGCAGACCTACAGCGACCAGAACTCCGCCCTGCTCCAGGTCGCCACGGGACGCGCGAACGGCAGCGTCCTGGAGGACTACATCCTCGCCCAGTACCAGAAGAGCAACCCGAACCAGTTGAAGAAGGCGGCCCTGCCCAAGCCCCTCGACCTGTCGTACGGGGCGTGGGCCGTGCAGAAGGGCAACTCGACGCTGGCGGGGAAGCTGAACACCTTCCTGTGCAAGGCGCAGACCGACGGGTCGCTCGCCGCGCTGTACAAGAAGGACTTCGGGGTGACGGACGCTCCGGTCATGCCGGCGGGCTGCTGAGCGATGCCGGTGAGCGATCCGAGCATCGACCTCCTCGTCGTCGGCGGCGGACCGGCGGGCATCTCGGCCGCCCGGTCCGCCGCCGAGGCGGGCCTGAACGTCCTGCTCGCCGACGAGCGCCCGACGCTCGGCGGCCAGATCTACAAGCAGCCGGGCCCGGGCTTCACGGTCGCCGACCCGGCCGCGATGGACCGCCAGTTCCGCCATGGCCGGGCGCTCATCGACTCCCTCGACGGCACCGGCGTCGACGTGCTCCTGCGCACGAGCGTCGTCGCCGTCGAGGATCGGCGGGTCGTGCTGGTCACGGAGGGATCCGCGGCGCGGACCGTGACGGCGCGGCGGATGGTGCTCGCGCCCGGGGCGCACGACCGGCCGGTCGCCTTCCCCGGGTGGACGCTGCCCGGTGTGATCACCGCGGGTGGGCTGCAGACGCTGGCCAAGACCCAGCGCGTGCTGCCGGGGGAGCGGATCCTGTTCGCCGGCTCCGGCCCGGTCGCGCTGGCCTTCCCGGCGCAGCTCGCCCACTACGGCGCGCACATCGTGGCCGCGCTGGAGGCGGGACCGGCGCCCCGGGCCGGGGATCTGGTGAGGCTCGCCCGCGCGGCG
>NZ_JBHLZP010000560.1:0-5065 GCF_042429965.1 Actinoallomurus acaciae | reverse complement strand
CGCCGGGCGGCGAACGCCGCGCTGTTCCGCGACGCGTACGCGCGCTACTGCTGGCCGGTGGACGGCCTGACGGGGCTGCGGCTCGCGCCGTTCCAGGTGCTGGCGGGGGAGGGGGCCGCCCATGCGACCCGCGACCACCGGTGGCACCTGGAGGTCGCCGACCGGCTGGCCGCCGCCGACGAGCTGATCGCCTCGACGCGGTCGCGCGTCGTCGACCTGACCGGTGACGAGGCGGACGCGGTCGGCTGGTGGCAGGACCTCACCGCGGCCGGCGGCGAGGGCATGGTGGTCAAGCCGCTGGGCCCGGCCCCGGAGGGACGGCTCGTCCAGCCGGGTCTGAAGTGCCGCGGGCGCGAGTACCTGCGGATCATCTACGGCCCCGACTACACCGAGCCCGAACACCTCGAACGGCTGCGGCAGCGGTCCCTCGGCCGCAAGCGGTCGCTCGCGATGCGGGAGTACGCCCTGGGCCTGGAGTCGCTGGACCGGCTCGCCGCCGGCGAACCGCTGTGGCGCGTCCACCAGCCCGTCTTCGGCGTGCTGGCGCTGGAGTCCGAGCCGGTGGACCCGCGCCTGTGAGCGCCTGCGGGCCCGCGGATGCCGACCGAGAGTCATGGGCGACTTCCGCGGCGGTCATCGCGGGTTCCTCCCTCCGATGAGCGAGGTTTCGGGGGCCGGTCGCCGGCCGCGGTCCGGCGGCCGGGAGACCGTGGCGCGTTCCAGCACCCACAGGACGAAGGTGCCGCAGGCCGGCACGCTCACCGCCGTCCAGCCGCCGTGCACCCACGCCACCGCGGCCGGCGCCGCCGGCGAAGAAGGCCGCCATCAACGCGGAGTTGAGCCGGTTGCGGATCTCCGGGCGCAGCGCGTAGATGATGTTCTGGTCGCCGTTGGGAGAAGCAGCCCCGGCCGGCCGGCGCCTCGGTGGCCCCGTAGATGAACGTTGAGGTTGTTCGTGCCGAGAGGCCGCCGGCGGCTCTACGGTCCGGCCGCCGACCGTGGCCGTGCACCCGTTCGGGAGGTGACGCGGCCACGGTCGCGCCGGTCAGTCGGCGGAGACCTCGCGGCCGTCCTCCGACCACAGCGTGTGGAAGACGCCCTCGCGGTCCACGCGGCGGTACGTGTGGGCGCCGAAGTAGTCGCGCAGGCCCTGGATCAGCGACGCCGGCCCGCGTTCGCGGCGGAAGCCGTCGTAGTAGGCCAGGGACGCCGAGAACGCCGGCGTCGGGACGCCGAGGTCGACCGCGGTGCGCACGACCTTGCGCCAGGCGTCCTGGGCGCCCGCGACCGCGTCGCGGAAGTAGTCGTCCAGCAGGAGGTTCGGCAGCTCCGGGCTGCGTTCGTACGCCTCCTTGATGCGGTCGAGGAAGCGCGCCCGGATGATGCAGCCGCCGCGCCAGATGGTGGCGAGCGTGCCGGGGTCGACGTTCCAGTCGTACTCGTCGGAGGCCGCGCGCATCTGCTCGAAGCCCTGTGCGTACGCGACCACCTTGGAGGCGTACAGCGCGTCGCGCACGGCGTCGACGAAGCCGTCCGGGGTCGACCCGCCGGCCGGGCCCGGCAGGACCCCGGCGGCGCGGGTGCGCTGCTCCTTGCGGGCCGACAGCGCACGGGCGTAGACGGCCTCGGTGATCGCGGTGACCGGCACGCCGAGCTCCAGCGCCGACTGCGCGGTCCAGCGGCCGGTGCCCTTCTGCTCGGCCTCATCGAGGATCACGTCGACGAGCGGGCGGCCCGTCGCGGCGTCGGTGTGCCCGAGGACCGTCGCGGTCGTCTCGATGAGGAACGACTCCAGGTCGCCCTCGTTCCACTGCTCGAAGGTCTGCGCGATCTCCGGCGCGGACATCCCGGCCCCGCTTGTGAGCAGGTCGTACGCCTCGGCGATGAGCTGCATGTCGGCGTACTCGATGCCGTTGTGCGCCATCTTGACGTAGTGGCCCGCGCCGTCGGGGCCGATGTGGGCGGCACACGGAGTGCCGTCCACCTGCGCCGCGATCGTGGTGAGGATCTCCGCGACCGGCGCGTACGCGTCGTCGGGGCCGCCGGGCATGATGCTCGGGCCGTTCAGCGCGCCCTCCTCACCACCGGAGACGCCGGTGCCGAGGAAGTGCAGGCCGCGCTCGGCCAGGGCCTTCTCGCGCCGCCGCGTGTCCTCGAAATGAGAGTTGCCGCCGTCGATCAGGATGTCGCCCCTGTCGAGCAGCGGCACCAGCTCGTCGATCACCGCGTCGACGGGCCCGCCCGCCTTCACCATGATCACGATCCGGCGCGGCCGGTCGAGCGAGGCGACGAAGTCCTCGAGCGAGGTCGCGGGCGTGAAGTCGCCCTCGTCGCCGTAGCGCTCGATCAGCTGTTTCGTCCGGCTCTCACTGCGGTTGTGCACGGCCACCGGGAATCCGTGGCGCGCGATGTTGCGCGCGAGGTTCTGCCCCATGACGGCGAGGCCGGTGACACCGATCTGACTTCCCACATCATCACCCCGTGCCCAGGCTAATGCCAAAGCCGGGAAGATGCCGGACGCGTGTTGGGCGAGGGTCGGCCGACCCGCCCTCACCGACGAGGCGAACGTCGGCCGGCACGGCACTGACCCGCTCCGGAAGAGCCGAAACCCGGCCGGGCACCCCGCGCTCGTTTCGGTGCCGGCGGAAAGTCAGGCTTTTTGGGCAAATAGCGTTCGACGCACCGGCGATCTCCGACAGGCTTCTGCCTTGTGGATGATCTTTCGTTGGTGCGCGACCACACGGTGCTGTCCGTCGTGGTCGGCTCCCGCGCGTACGGTCTCGCCACGGAGGCCAGTGACGTCGACCGGCGCGGCGTGTACGCGGCGCCGACGCCGCTGTTCTGGGGGTTCGCCAAGCCGCCGACGCATGTGGACGGGCCGGACGCCGAGCGTTTCTCCTGGGAGCTGGAGCGCTTCCTCGGGCTCGCGCTGGCGGCCAACCCGACCGTGCTGGAGTGCCTCTGGTCGCCCCTCGTCGAGAAGGTCACCGAGCGCGGCGAGGAACTGCTCGCGCTGCGCGGCGCCTTCCTGTCCCGGCGCGCGCACGCGACGTTCCTGCGGTACGCCGACAGCCAGTTCCGCAAGCTCACCGGCGATCTTCGCACCCGCGGCGAGCCGCGCTGGAAGCATGTGATGCACATGCTGCGCCTGCTGATCAGCGGACGGCACCTCCTGTCGTACGGGGAGCCGCTCGTCGGCGTGCGGGAGCACCGGGAACGCCTGCTCGCGGTACGCCGGGGCGAGGTGCCCTGGGCGGAGATCGAGGCCTGGCGGGAGACGCTGACCGGCGACCTGGACGCCGCCGTGGAGCGCAGCGCGCTGCCCGCCGAGCCGGACCGGGCGCGCGTGGAGGACTTCCTGGTGTCGGTACGGCGGAGGGACGCGCGATGACCCGCACGCTGCCGTCCTGGCTCGGCGAGGTGACCGGCGACGTGGTGTTCGCGACGGTCAGCGGCGCCCACCTGTACGGGTTCCCGTCCGCCGACTCCGACGTCGACCTGCGCGGGGTCCACCTGATGCCGCTGGAGGACGTCGTCGGCCTGCGGACCGGAGCCGGGACCGTCGACCGAACCTGGACGCGCGACGGCGTGGAGGTCGACCTCGTCACCCACGACCTGGCCAAGTTCGCCCGCCTGCTGCTGCGCCGCAACGGCTACGTGCTGGAGCAGCTCCTCTCGCCGCTCGTCGTCGCGTCCTCACCCCTGCACGAGGAGATGGCCGCGCTCGCGCCGGACTGCCTGACGCGTCACCACGCGCACCACTATCTGGGCTTCGCGCGCACCCAGTGGGGGTTCTTCGAACGCACCGGAGAGCTCAAGCCGCTGCTCTACACGTTCCGCGTGCTGTCCACCGGCATCCACCTCATGCGGACGGGCGAGGTCGTCGCCGACCTGACCACCCTCGGCCACGGGCCGGCGTACGTGCCGGAGCTCATCGAAGCCAAGCGGGAGGCCGAGCACGGCACGCTGCCCACGGACGCGCCGGGTCGCGAACGCCTCGCCGCCGACGTCGCCGCGATGACGGCGCGACTGGAGGGGGAGCGGGACCGCTCGTCGCTGCCCGACCGCCCCTCCGCCGAGCCGGCGCTGCACGATCTCGTCGTGCGCGCACGCCTTGGCTCCCCGCACGTTAGCTCTCGGCAGCAAGGGTAAATCGGTACGTCGTGGACACCCCTCGTCTGCTCAAGAAGCGGTATCGGCTCGGCAAGGTCATCGGGCGTGGCGGCATGGGCGTGGTCTGGCTCGCCACGGACGAGGTGCTCGACCGCAGGGTCGCGGTGAAGGAGGTCATCTTCCCGCCGGGGCTGCCCGAGGAGGAGCAGCAGACGCTGCGCCGCCGTACGCTCCGCGAGGCGCGGACCAACGCGCGGCTCAACCACCCCAACGTCGTCGGCCTGTACGACATCGTCGAGGACGAGGACCGGCCGTGGATCGTGATGGAGTACGTCCCGTCGCGGTCGCTCGCCGAGGCCGTGCGCGCCGACGGCCCCCTCACTCCGGAACGCGCCTCCGCGATCGGCCTGCAACTGCTCGGCGGCCTGCGGGCGGCGCACGCGGCGGGCGTCCTGCACCGCGACGTGAAACCGAGCAACGTCCTGCTCGCCGAGGACGGCCGGGTCGTGCTCGGCGACTTCGGGATCGCCACCGCCAAGGGCGGCTCGACGGTGACCTCCTCGAGCGTGCTGATCGGCTCGCCGTCGTACATGGCGCCGGAGCGGGCCCGGGGCAGAAAGGCCGGCCCGGAGTCGGACCTGTGGTCACTGGGCGCGACGCTGTACACCGCGGTCGAGGGCCGTCCCCCGTTCAACCGGGACAGTGCGGTGGCCACGCTGGCCGCCCTCGTCATGGACGACCCGGACGCCCCCGAGCGCGCGGGGCCGCTGTGGCCACTGATCAGCGGGCTGCTGCAACGCGACCCGTCGGCCCGCCCGTCCGCCGAGACCGTCGCGGAGCGCCTGCGCGAGATCGCGGAGGGCCCGGCCGCCGATCAGGCCGCCGATCAGGCCGTACGGGAGGGCGCGGAGACACAGGAGGGCGAGCGGGCGAGGCGCGGCCGCCGCCTGGT
>NZ_JBHLZP010000559.1:0-5088 GCF_042429965.1 Actinoallomurus acaciae | reverse complement strand
GGCGGCGGCCACGTGCGGACCGTGCGAGACCAGCGCGACGGCCCGGTCGTGCTCCTCGGCGTCGACCACCACGGTCTGGGCGCCGCACGCCTCGGCGAGCGCGGTCACGGTCTCGACCGCCTCCGGCAGGCTCTTGGAGGTGGGGCACAGCGCCCACGGGCGGCCGAGGAACAGATCCGCGCGCGCCGCGGCGGGCCCGGAGCGCTCACGGCCGGCGAGGGGATGCCCGGCGACGTAACTCGTCAGGTCGCAGCCCAGCTCGGCGGCCTCGCGCAGCGGCCGGGACTTGACGCTCGCGACGTCGGTGTAGAAGCGGGCCAGGCCGCGTTTCTGCGCGTCGAGCAGCGTCGCCGCGACCGCCGCCGGCGGCACCGCGATCACCGCGATGTCGGCGGGCCCGTCGCCGTCGTCCAGCGGAACGCCGGCACCGAGTTCGGCCGCCATCCGCACGGACACCGGATCGCGGTCGGTCAGCCGCACCTCGTCACCGCGTTCGCGCAGCGCGAGCGCCACCGAGGTCCCGATCAACCCGGTGCCGATGACGACGACCTGTCGTGTGCCGCCGATGACTTCACCTCCGCGTGAGTTTCGAAGCGTATCCGCGCCGCTCGCGGCCTGGCGCCTCTCCGGGCTCCCGGCCGGAGGCACGACCTCATGGCGGCCGGTGGCCCGGGACACGCGGTGCGACCCGCCTGACCGCACCCGGCTCGCCGGATGGACGCGAGAGCCGTTACTGCGCGATGTCGAGGCGCAGCGCCGTCGCGCCGCGCAGATAGACGTGCTGGATGTCCGAGCGCGGCCGGTCGCTCTGGATGTGCGCCATCAGGCGGATCACCCGCGGCAGCGCGTGCGGCACGTCGATCTCGCTGGCGCACAGCAGCGGCACGTCGTGGAAGCCGAGCTTGCGCGCGGCCAGCGCCGGGAACTCCGCGGACAGGTCCGGTGTCGCGGTGAAGATCACGCTGATGACGTCGTCGGTGGTGAGCGCGTTGCGCGTCATCACCTCGGTGACCAGCTCGGCGGTCGCCTCGAGGATCTGGTCGCGGTCGTCGGCGTCTATCTGGGTGGCCCCGCGTACGGCTAGTACCCCCACAAAACCTCCCTTGATCGGCGGCAGGTCAGAGCTCGACCGCCGCGTACAGCTCGCCGATCTCCTTGGTGGTGAGCGCCCGGATCGTGCCCGATTTCAGGCGGCCCAGCTTGACCGGGCCGAACTCGGTGCGGGCGAGCTGCTGTACCGGATGACCGACCTCGGCGAGCAGACGGCGCACGATGTGCTTACGGCCCTCGTGAAGGGTCACCTCGACGAGGATCCGCTTGCCGACCTGGTCGAACACGCGGAAGTCATCCGCCTTGGCGAAGCCGTCCGCGAGTTTGACGCCCTGCTTGAGCCTCTTGCCGAGATCACGGCCGATCGGCCCGTGGATCTCGGCGAGGTAGGTCTTGGAAACACCGTATCGCGGGTGCATGAGGCGATTCGCCAGTTCACCGTCGTTGGTGAGCAGCAGGAGGCCCTCGGTGTCGGTGTCGAGACGGCCGACGTGGAAGAGCCGCTCGGGCACGTCGCCGACGTACGCGGTGAGGGTCTTGCGGCCCTTGGGGTCGGACATGGTGCTGACGACACCCGTGGGCTTGTTGAGCATGTAGTAACGCAGTTCGGCGCGTGTGGGGATCCGCTTGCCGTCGACGTGGATGACGGCCTGCTGCGGATCGACGCGGGCGCCGAACCACGTGACCTTCTCACCGTCGACGCTGACCCGCCCGGCCGCGATCAGCTCCTCGCAGGCGCGGCGGCTGGCCACACCCGCGTCGGCGAGCACCTTCTGGAGCCGTACGCCGTCGTTGGTCGTGTTCATTGCTGAAGTTCCTCTATGCCTTCCAGGTCATCAGGCAGGTAGGGGGCGAGTTCGGGCAGCTCGTCAACGGAGTTGAGGCCGAGCCGCTCCAGGAAGTAGGTCGTCGTCCGGTAGAGCACCGCCTGGTGCTCCGGGTCGTGCCCCGCCTCCTCGATGAGACCTCGTACGGTCAGGGTGCGGATCACGCCGTCGCTGTTGACTCCGCGGATCGCCGACACCCGGGCCCTGCTCACCGGCTGCCGATAGGCGATGACGGCGAGCGTCTCCAGCGCCGCCTGCGTCAGCCGCGCCTGCTGTCCGTCGCGAACGAACCGCTCGACGAGGGGGGCACAGACATCTCGAGTGTAGAACCGCCAGCCACCGGCGATCTCCCTCAGGTCGAACCCCCGGCCCTGCTCGGCGTATTCCGCGGCCAGTTCCCGCAGCGTGGCGGCGACCTCGTCGCGGGGCCGTTCGAGGATCTGGGCGAGGGTCACCTCCGGGACCGGCTCGTCCACGACCAGCAGGATGGCCTCCAGGCCCGCCCGCAGCGACGGCTCGTCCGCGCCGGGCTCGGTCTCCGGCGCGTCGAACAACGCCCCGTCCGCGGGACCGGCCGCGACCGGCTCCGGCGCACGCGGCTTGGGCACGACCGGCTCGGCCACCGTCTCCTCGACCGCCGCGTCCTGCGGCACCGTCTCCTCGACCGCCGTCTCCTCGGGCACGGTCTGCGACGGCATCGCCTGCTCGGGGGGCGCCCGGTCGGGCTCGGGCGGTGGGAGGGGGTGGCCGTTGGTGCCGGGCTCGGGCGGGGTGTCAGTCATCGTCCTTCTTCTCCGCGGGTCGTCCTGAGTAGTCGTCGCCGACGACGACCTCGCCCTCTTCCGCGCCGGTCCAGGTGACGTACAGCTCGCCGAGCGGCTCCGCCTGCTCCAGCGCGACGGCCTTCTCCCGGTAGAGCTCGAGCACGGCCAGGAACCGCGCGACGATCTCGAAGGTGCCGGCGCAGTCGGCGGTCAGCACGCGGAAGGTGGCACGCTCCAGCCGGCGCAGGCGCTCCACGAGCAGGGCCGCCTGCTCCTTGACGCTCGCCTGCGGCGCGTAGATGTGCGTGGTCGACACCGTCGGCACGGGTTTGGGCGCGAGGGTCTTGGCGGCCAGCCGGGCGAACGCGGCCGGGCCCAGGCCGATGAGCACCTCGGGCAGGAGGTTCGCGAACTGCGGCTCCATCGGCACCGTACGGGCGAAGCGGCGCGACTCGCGGGCGATCCGCCCCGCGAAGACTCCCGCGACCTCCTTGTACGCGCGGTACTGCAGCAGCCGCGCGAACAGCAGGTCGCGCGCCTCCAGCAGGGCGAGGTCCTCTTCGTCCTCGACCTCTCCGGAGGGCAGCAGCCGCGCGGCCTTCAGGTCGAGCAGGGTGGCGGCGACCAGCAGGAAGTAGCTCGCCTGGTCGAGGTCCCACTCGCGGCCGCGGGTGCGGATGTGGGCGATGAACTCATCGGTGACCTTGTGCAGGGCCACCTCGGTGATGTCCAGCTTGTGCTTGGCGATCAAGCCGAGGAGCAGGTCGAAGGGACCCTCGAAGTTGTCGAGGTGCACCTCGAATCCGTGCTTGTGCTCCTCCGCGGCCGGCTCGCTCACCTCGCCAACGGTAGTGGAGGTCACGCACTCCCCTGCCACAGGGGAGCGCGGCGCCCGGGTGCACCCCTCGGCGGTCCGGTGCGGTCAGCGGCCGCACCGGGACCGGTCACATGAGGTGATGCCACCTCTGGAGTACCTCCTTGGCGAGCTCCCGGTAGGCGTTGGCGCCCATGGACGACGGGTCGAAGCGGGTGATGGGCTCACCCACGACCGTCGCGTCCGGGAACCGTACGGTGCGGTTGATGACCGTGTGGAAGACCTTCTCGCCGAAGGCGTCCACGATGCGGCCGAGCACCTCGCGGGTGTGGAGCGTGCGCGAGTCGTACATCGTCGCGAGGAAGCCGTCGATGGACAGCTCCTGGTTGAGCCGCGCCTGCACCTTCTCGATCGTCTCCATGAGCAGCGCGACTCCGCGCATCGCGAAGTATTCGCACTCGAGGGGGACGAGGACGCCCTGGCTGGCGGTCAGCGCATTGACCGTCAGCAGGCCCAGCGACGGCTGACAGTCGATCATGATGTAGTCGTAGTCGGCCACGACCGGCTTGAGCAGTCCGCCGAGGATGTACTCGCGGCCGACCTCGTGGACGAGCTGGACCTCCGCGCCGGACAGGTCGATGTTGCTGGGCAGCAGGTCCATGCCCTCGACGCTGGTCTCCAGGATGACCTCTTCGGTCTCCACGCCCCGCTCCATGAGCAGGTTGTAGATCGTGAGGTCGAGCTGGCGGGGGTCGCCCTTGCCCAGGCCCACCGACAGCGCGCCCTGCGGGTCGAAGTCGACGAGCAGCACCCGCCGCCCCTGCTCGGCCAGGGACGCGCCCAGGTTTATGGTCGTCGTCGTCTTGCCGACCCCGCCCTTCTGGTTGCAGACCGAGACGATACGGGCGGGCCCGTGCTCGGACAGCGGGGGCGGGTCGGGGAACGACGGGATGGGACGCTGCGTCGGCCCTAGCGGCGCGGCGTCTCGCGGATCGGTCGCGATCGCGGTCGAGAGCACACTCTCGGATCGTGCTCTCTCCTGCTGCGCGCTGATGTCAGTCACCAGCTACTCGAACCTCCCCGGCGACCTTGGTTTGCCGTCAAGATGGGGACTCTATGGCCTGTCAAGTAGAGCGGCAAGGCGGCACACCGACGGTCGCGCCTTTGTTCAGATACCGCCCAGGACCCCATGCCCTGCCGCCGCTCGCGCCGAGACAGGGCTCCGGACAGTCTCTCAGACACCGGCACGCGGGTACGCCGAAGCGTGAACCTCACGCCTCAGGCACTTGCGCGCGGGTACGCCGAGGCGTAGAGGTCCCGCAGCCGGTCGACGGTGACCAGCGTGTACATCTGGGTCGTCGTCACGGACGCGTGGCCCAGCAGCTCCTGGACCGCCCTGACGTCCGCGCCCCCGTGGAGCAGGTGCGTCGCGAAGGAGTGCCGCAGCGTGTGCGGTGACACGTCCTTCAGCTGCGCGCGGCCGGCCGCCGTTCGCAGCGTCGACCAGGCGCTCTGGCGTGACAGCCGCCCGCCGCGCGCGTTGAGGAACAGCGGACCGCCGCTGCCGCCGTGCCCGCCGAGCGCCGGACGCGCCCGCAGGAGATAGGCATCGAGCGCCTCGCGGGCGTACCGG
>NZ_JBHLZP010000558.1:0-5117 GCF_042429965.1 Actinoallomurus acaciae | reverse complement strand
GGCGACCAGGACGACGGCCGCGACGGCCCCGGCTCCGAGGCGTACGGCCGTGGTGCGGCGGGTCGCGGCCCACGCGAGCAGCGCGGAGATGTGGTCGGCGGAGCGCTGCGCCGAGGAGCCCAGAGACCCCGGCGGCCAGTCCACGCGCAGCGGCCGCTCGGCGCAGGTCTCGACGATCTGCGCCGGTGTGGGCCGGCGGGCGGGGTCCTTGTCCAGGCACCGGGTGATGAGTGCGCGAAGCCCGTCGTCGTGGCAGTCGAGCGCGGCCGGATCGGGATCGGTGTGGATGATCCGGTACAGCACCTCGCCGGTCGTGCCGTCGCCGAAGGGCAGGACACCGGTGGCGGCGTAGGCGAGGACCGAGCCGAGCGCGAAGACGTCGGAGGCCGCGGTGACCTCGCCCCCGCCCGCCTGCTCGGGCGCCATGAACGGCACCGTGCCCACGCTGGCGCCGGTCTGCGTCATGCGGCTGCCGTCGTGCGCCTGGGCCACCCCGAAGTCGATGACCTTGGGGCCGGTGGCCTCCAGCAGCACGTTCGCCGGCTTGAGGTCACGGTGGAGCACCCCGGCGGCGTGGATGTCGGCGAGCGCCTCGGCGATGCCCGCGGCCAGCCGGAGCACCGCGTCCGGTGGCAGCGGCCCGCCCGCGTCCACGGCGTCGCCGAGTGAGAGACCGGCGATGTAGGCCGTCGCCATCCAGGGTGGCTCCGCGCCGGGGTCGGCGTCGATGACGGCCGGTGTGTACGGGCTGTCGACACGGCGCACGGCGGCGACCTCGGCCGCGAACCGCCGCCGGAAATGCGGGTCCTCGGCCAGATGGGGGCGCACGACCTTGACCGCCATCGGACGGCCGGTCTTCGACACCGCCAGGTACACCTGGCCCATCGAACCGCCGCCCAGGCGCCCGAGCAGCCGGAACGGCCCGACCTTCGCCGGATCGGACCGGGTCAGCGGCGCGACCGGCGCCGGCGGTGTCTCCGCCTCGGGGACCTCCTGCGCGGCCGGTTCAGGGACGGCAACGGAGCCCGGCGAGGGCTCATTGATCAGGTCCGGACGCGCGGCCTTGAGCTCGGCGCGCAGGCTCGACCAGCGCTCACGCCATTCTTCGACGTCGCCCTCGCACGCCGTCACGAAGGCGCTGGTGACGTCCCAGGTCGGCAGGCGCTGCCCCGAGGCGGCGACCGACAGGACGGACATGGAAAAGTGCGCTCGCCGGGCGAGCTCACGATAGGTCGGCGCTCCGGGCGCGTTGTCCCGCAGCTCGCGGAGTTTCAGCGCGAATTCCCGCAGCGGCCCGTCGGGCACCGGGGCCTCTCGCCTGCCCATCGCCACCTCGATCGCGGGGCCGGCGCCCCTTTGCGGGAAATCGCGACTGCATCCTAGGCCGACCGATTATGGTCCGGTAACCCGGGCGGCTGACCGGGAAAGGCCGTTTTCACGCACGCCCCGATTGACCACCCGATTGATCCCGGTGTCATCGACATGTCATCGGACGTCCTTAGCGTCGCTCGCGCATCGAAGAACCGGTCGCGAAAGCCGCGCATCGGACCGACGCATAACGGGAGGTTGAATGCGCAAGTTCTCCGCCCTTCTAGCCGGCCTCGTCGCGCTGGCAGGGATGAATCTTCTGGTGGCACCCGCCGCACAGGCGGCTTCGTGCGCCGGAACGTACACGATCGCGGTGGGCGGCACGGGCGACGTCAACAGCACCATCTACTCGGGCAACGTCAGCCAGCGCGTCGGGTACCCGGCGGTGCCCGTCGGCGCCGCCGACCGTCAGGGCGTCAACGAGCTGAACCGGCTGATCCGCGACCAGCGCGACCAGTGCCCGGGCCAGCACGTCAAGGTGGTCGGCTACTCCCTCGGCGCCGCGGTGGTCCACACCTGGGTCACCGAGAACTGGCAGACCATCGGCAACGTGAACGCGATCCTGCTCGCCGACCCCAAGCGCCCGGCCGGCCCGGGCTCCGCCGGAGCCGCGGCTCACCCGGCCGTCGCCCCGGTCGTCGGCGCCCCGCTCTCCGGCGCCGACGGCTTCTTCGGCAACGTTCCCGTGCTGGAGGTCTGCACCGACGACGTGATCTGCGACGCCAACGCGTCCTCGGGACTGCCCGGCTACCTGTGGGAGGGCAAGCACGGGAACTACAACTTCAACGTCGACGCGTACTCCGACGACGCTCACGGGCAGTGGTTCAACGGGGTCTACATCCCCTGACGGACGGCACGCCCCTCGTCCCACCAGGTGCCGGTCAGCCCATGCCGACCGGCACCTCCCGGGCGAGCGCCTCTCTTATTTCGCGGCGCAGCCGGCGTCGACCCTCAACTCGGTGCCCGTGACGTACCGCGCCTCGTCGGAGGCCAGGAACAGCACGGCGTTGCTGATGTCGATCGGGTCCACCCAGGGAAGCGGCAGTGCGTTGATCGACTGGAACGCCTCGACCGCGTCCTCCCGCGTCGGGTGTTCCAGGTCGGGCCGGAACAGCTTGTACGTGGAGTCGTTGAGCGCCATGTCCGTGGCGACGGTCGTCGGGTGCACGGTGTTGACCCTGATCCGGTGCGGTGCCAGCTCGTTGACGAGCGTGCGCATGAGCCCGACCACCGCGTGCTTGCTCGCCGTGTAGGCCGCGCAGTTCGTCAGGCCCTTGTGGCCGGCGGTGGAGCTGGTGATGACGATCGAGCCGCCGGTGCCCTGCTCGATGAGGTGCGGAACCGCCGCCTTGCAGGTGTGCCACACGCCGGTCAGGTTGATGTCGGTGACGTTCTGCCAGGCCTGTTCGCTCACGAGGTGGGCCTGGTCGCCGAAGATGAAGATGCCGGCGTTGGCCGACACGATGTCGACGTGCCCGAGCTCCGCGACGCCCTCGTCGAGCGCGTTCTTCAGGGCCTCGTGGTCGCGGACGTCGGCCTTGACCGCGACGATGCGGCGGTCCAGGTCCCGTACCTGCCGCACGGTCTCGGCCAGGTCCGCTTCGGAGGCGCCGGGGTACTCGACGCCCTCGACGGCCCCGGCGATGTCGACGGCGATGATGTCGGCGCCCTCCTGCGCCAGGCGGACCGCGTGGCTGCGGCCCTGCCCGCGCGCCGCACCGGTGATGAACGCGACCTTGCCTGCCACCCGTCCTGCCATTCCGTGACTCCCTTCGCGGCGGTGCGGTTCGGGTCCCCGGCTTCAGTACTGGGTGTTGCCGGCGTCCACCGTCATCGCGAGCGCGGTGACGTATCGGGACTCGTCGGAGGCCAGGAACAGCACGGCGTTGCTGATGTCGGTGGCGCTGGTGATCTCGATCGGCAGGCTGTTGGTCAGCATCCCGCCGACGCGCGGATTGCCGGCGATCATGTCGCCCATGCCGTCGGCTCCCATCGTCCCCATCGGCGTGTCGACCCCGGTCGGGTGGACGCTGTTGACGCGGATGTGGTGCTGGGCGAGCTCGTGGGCGAACGCCCGCGCCAGACCCGTGACACCGTGCTTGCTCGCCACGTACGGCGTCAGGAAGGGCAGGCCCTTCAGCCCCGCCGCCGAACTGGTCAAGATGATGGAGCCGCCGCCCGCCTCGACCAGGCGCGGTGCGGTGGCCGTCACGGTGTTCCAGGTGCCGGTCAGGTTGATGTCGATGGTGTCGCGCCAGATCTCCGGCGTGACCTGGTCCCAGGCACGCGGGATGCAGATGCCCGCGTTGGCGACCACGACGTCGAGGCGGCCGAACCGGGCCACGCCGTCGCCGACGGCCTGCCGGAGCGCGTCCGCGTCACGGACGTCCACCTCCGCCGAGACGATCCCACGGCCCAGCGCCTCGACCTGCTTGACCGTCTCGGCGAGGTCCTCGGGCGTCGACGGCGGGTATCCCAGGTTGGGCACCGGACCGCAGAGGTCGATCGCGATGATGTCGGCGCCTTCCTCCGCGAGGCGGACGGCGTGGCTGCGGCCCTGGCCGCGCGCGGCCCCCGTGATGAATGCGACCTTGCCCTCGACTCGACCCATCGTCTACTCCCTCGCCGCAGGGACCTGGCTACGCCCTCCCGGAGCCGTTGCGGCACCGAGTGCCTTATGTCGGGGACGTTAACGGCACTCGGTGCCATAGATCAATAGATCCGGCGAAACGGGCGACATGCCGTGGGCGCCGGGCGGTCACCAGCCGTAGGGGCCGAACCGGCCCCAGGCGACGAGCGCGGCGAGCACGAACAGGATGGCGTTGACCCTCACTGCGGACGGCTCCTTGTGCGGGATGTGCACCATGGCCGCCGCCAGGACCATTATGATCGCCAGCCCGGTCGCGGCGATCGGCGTCAGGATGGGGGCGATGCCGACGGCGGCCGGCACGATCAGCCCGATCGCCCCGAGCAGGCCCATCACGCCGATGAACCGCACGGTCACCAGGTTGAAGTCCCGCACCCACGGGTACACGCCGACCAGCCTGGCCTTCGGCAGAGCGATCTTCGTCAGGCCGGACATCGCGAACGCGGCGGCCAGCGCCCCCTGCACGATCCACAAGAACACGTTCATTACGGTCTTCCCGTCTCCTCGGTGTTCATCTAGGCGGTACGACGACACGACCTCCCGGAATGTGAGGCGACACCTCACACTTCGGCGCGCCACCTCGTCGAGATGATGAGAACGAACGGCGAACAGAGGGGGCGGCCCATGAGCACCCGATCCGAACCGGGAGACGGCCGGCTCGGTCCGAGCCTGAGCGCGATCATGAGCGAGCGGCGGCAGCTGATCAATCTCGCCTACCGGCTCCTGGGCTCCCTGGCCGATGCCGAGGACGTCGTGCAGGAGACCTACGCCCGCTGGTACGCCATGTCCCCAGCGCAACAGGAGGGCATCGAATCCCCCGGAGCCTGGCTGACGAGGGTCGCCGGCCGCATCTGCCTGGACCTGCTCGGCTCGGCGCGGGCCCGGCGGGAGCGGTATGTGGGTGAGTGGATCCCCGAGCCGCTGCCCGACCGTACGGAGTGGAACCGCGGGAGCATCGGCACCGATCCGGCCGACCGGGTCACCCTCGACGAGTCGGTCAACATGGCCTTCCTCGTCGTCCTCGAGTCGATGACCCCGGCCGAACGCGTCGCGTTCATCCTCCACGACGTCTTCCGCTACCCCTTCGCCGAAGTGGCCGAGA
>NZ_JBHLZP010000557.1:0-5134 GCF_042429965.1 Actinoallomurus acaciae | reverse complement strand
CGCGCGGTCGGCGGCGACCTCCAGCGCACGCGGCGAGCGGCGCAGGCCCAGCGCCTCCCGCAGCGGCGTGTCGGTCAGCGCGATCACGCCGCTGCGCGCGAGCGGCCGGGCGAAACCGGGGAACCAGCCCTGGAAGATGGCGATCGTCGCCTCGGCCACGCGGCGGCTCGGCTCGTTGAAGGCGTAGTGCTCGCGCTCGTAGCCGTCGAGCAGGGCGGCGAACTCCTCGTAGGTCTCCGGGATGTCCTTCAGGCCCATGAGGCGGCCCATGTGCCGGAACGTGTTGACCGTCGCCCGCACCTCGTGCCGGCTGTAGGGCCGCCAGCCGTACCGGGAGATCCACCGCACCGGCACGACGACGAAGGTCGACAGCACGTAGAGGAAGTCGTCGTTGCTGATCGGGTACCGGCCGTGGATCCGGTTCATCTGCCGGATCGCCGCCCGTCCCCGAGGGGCGTCCATGCCGCCGTCGCGTGTCGTCTCGTACAGCAGGACGACGGTGTCGTCGTAGCGCTTCTGACCGTGGTCGGCGAACTCGCGCGTCCGGTCGAGCAGCCCGCCGATGGACGGCACGGCGTAAGTGCGGAAGAGCGCGAGTTCGAGCGCGCGGGTCACGTCCCAGGGGAATTCGTACTCGGTGCTGATCCGGTAGATCTCCTGGTAGTCGCTCTCGGGATCGAGCCGCTGGATCTGCCGGAGCCGGGAGTAGCGGGCCATGCAGCCCTCCGGGGGGTAAGAGGTCGCTTACAAGGGATCGGCGCGAGCATCGTACGGGACGAGCGAGCCCCATGCTGTGGCAGGCCTCACAGTGACCGGGCGGCGGCGTGTCGTGAGGGGCGCCGATCAGGCGATCGCGGCGAGAATTCCGTCCAGGCCCGCGTGGAACCGGCCGTCCCGGTCGAGGTCCGGCATCGTCTCGGCGGCCTGCTCGCGCGCGTCGAGGGCGACCGTGCCGAGGAGGTAGCCGAGGAGGGTGTGCGCGCCGACCGCCGCCTCGGCCTCGGTGCGCCCGGCGGTGCGCAGCAGGTCCTGGATCGACTGGGTGGTGGCCATGAGCGCGGCGGGGTTGCGCCGGGTCACGATGAGCGGCATCACGCCGATGTGTTCGAGCAGGCGGTCGCGGTAGCCGTCGGCCCACCGGCGCAGCCGGCCGTGCGCGTCGCCGGCGCCGGGCGGCACCGGATGGGCGGCCACGTACGCGATCAGCTGTTCGAGCAGCTGTTCCTTGCCGTGGGGGAGGTGGTGGTAGATCGCCATCGCCTCGACCTCGAGGGCGTCGCCGAGCCGGCGCATGGTGAGGCGGCCGAGCCCCTGGCCGTCGATGAGGTGGAGCGCGGTCTCGATGATGCGCTCACGGGTGAGCGGCGGTCTCTGCGACATGACCGCACCTTACTATGTAAAGGCGGCCGCCGGGTAGTGTCCCGGCCGCGTGTCACCCCTCGCCACCCTCTACCCTGGGCTCGGACAGCAACCAAGGGAGGAGTGCCCTCATGAGCGAACGCGGTGAGCGAACCGGGAAAGACCGCGCGCCCGGTCACTCCTTCGACGAAGGAGGGCTCGTGAGAGAGCGGAGCGAGCGAACCAGGGAACACGTCCGCCCGGTCACTTCCCCGACGAAGGAGGGCTCATGAGCGTGGGGCGCAAGATGAGTCCGGAGGTCGTCGAGCGCTACACCGCCGACAAGGAGCTCGCCGCCGGCCTGCGCGACAGGCTCGCCGACGCGCAGGAGGCCGAGAGCCGGCTCCGCTCCGCCCAGGCCGAGCACCGGCCGTACGCGGACGTGCGTGAGCTCGCCATCTCCTACGACCGTGCACTGTTCGACGCGCTGGCCGCCGCGAACGCCGCCGAGCGCGTGGCGATGGGGCCCAAGACCTATGAGGCCGGCAACGCCACGCAGCGCCGCGGCGCGCAGATCGCCGCGCGCCGCTCGCGGGCCAAGCCGTCGGTGCGGCCGTACACCGACGAGGCCGACCGGCTGCGGTCGCTGCGCGAGGCGCACAAGCTGAGCTTCCGCACCAGCCCGTCGACCGCGAGCTGAGCCGGTCGTCTCGTAGATCGTTCGCTTGCATCCGGTCATCAGGACGGTGACCTGACGGCGGGGCGCGGCTCCGCTGGGCACACTTGGCGCAGACGTTGATCGTCTCGTGCGCTCGTGCCCGTGGAGCCGCGGCCGGCCACGGCCATCGAACGCTTTCGCGCCAGGGGGTGGCGCGACCAGCGTGAACACGGCGCACCAAGTGGCACGGGCCGTCCAACTCTGAGAATCTACCGACTCGATGAGTCGTCGTGGGCCACAGTGCCCGGTCCGCTCGCGGCGAAGCGAGCCAGTGGGAAGTGCTCTGTCCGGGGGGATCACGTGGAGCGCACGCCGCCAGATCGGCGCGACCTTCTGCGCGCGTGCAGAGAGGGCGTCGTCGCGATCTGTGAGCTGGCCGCGCACTTCTCCGACTGGTCCGTGCCCACGCCGTGCCGCGAGTGGGAGGCCATCGACCTGGCCGGTCACCTTCGCTGCGTGGCGGAGAACTTCCACGAGTACCTCAACGACGCCCCGTTCAGCCGCCTGTCCCGGCTGTTCGCCCAGGACGCCCCCGCGGCCCTTCTCGTACGCCAGCTCTCCCGGCAGAACGCCGCCGAGCTCGCCGTGCTGCCCCCTGCCACGGGCCGCGAGCACATCGTCGCGTTCGCCATCTCGGCCGAGGCGTACGCCGACCGGCTGCCGGACGTGTGGGACGAGCCGTACCTGTCCTATCGCGGCACCAGGCTGACGGCGGGCGAGCACGCCGGGGCGGTGTGCGTCGAGTGGCACCTGCACGCCTGGGACCTCGCCCGCGCCCTCGACAAGGACCACCGCCCGAGCCGGCCCGACGTCATCGAGGCCGCCTGGCGCACGGGCGTGCCCCACCTGCCCGCGCCGAACGGGGGAGACCGCTGGGAGGCCGTCCTACGCGCCTCCGGCCGGGCCCCCGACTGGCAGCCCGCCTGACATCGCCTGTCAGCGCGGTGTGGCCACGCCGCCCCGATCGATCAGCGCCCTGTCAGCACGCCCGGCGAGGCTCTGGGCGATCGAGACGACAGGGAGAGTGTCATGCGAAGGATTCTCATCGTTGGCGCGAGCATCGGAGGGCCGACGTTGGCCTACTGGCTGCGGAGGTACGGGTTCGAGGTCACGGTCGTGGAGCGCGCGCCCGGCCTGCGGCCCGGTGGCCAGGCGATCGACGTGCGGGGGCCGGCGATCGAGGTGGTCCGGCGCATGGGCGTGCTGGAGGAGGTCCGCCGCCGGAGCACGGATCTGCGCGGCATGTCGGTGGTCGGCCGGAACGGGGAGGAGCTGTCCACCACGACCGACCGCACCGCGAGCGGCGGCGACGTCGCCGGGCCGGACGTGGAGATCCTGCGCGACGATCTGGCCGAGATCCTCGCCGGCGCCGGTGAGGCCGAGTACCTCTTCGGCGACGCGATCGCCTCGCTCGACCAGGACGCGGACGAGGTCCGGGTCGTCTTCGAGAGCGGCACGCGGCGGACCTTCGACCTGGTCGTCGGCGCGGACGGGGTGCACTCCTCGACGAGGCGGCTGGTGTTCGGGCCGGAGGAGGATTACCTGCGGCACCTCGGCAGCTACCTCGCCGTCTGGACGGTGCCGAACTTCCTCGGCCTGGACCGCTGGGAGGTGGTGTACCCGATGAGCGGCGACCACTGGGGTGCGATGGTGATGAGCGTTCGCGGCAACCGGGAGGCGAGGGCCTACGTCGGCTTCGACGCGGAGGCGCCGCCCGCCGCGTTCCAGCCCTCGGACGTGGGCGAGCAGAAACGCCTGGTGGCGAAGTGGTTCGCCGATGCGGGCTGGGAGCTGCCGCGGCTGCTGAAGTACATGGAGGACGCGCCGGACTTCCACTTCGACGCCATGGCGCAGATCCACCTGGACGCGTGGTCGCGCGGCCGCGTCGCGCTGGTCGGCGACGCGGGGTACTGCGGGTCGCCCGCCTCGGGGCAGGGCACGAGCATGGCGCTCGTCGGCGCGTACGTCCTCGCGGGCGAGCTGGCGCAGGCCGACGGCGACCACGTGGCGGCGTTCGCGGCGTACGAGCGCGAGTTGCGCGGTTACGTGGCCGGCAACCAGGCCCTCGCGCTGGTGAACCAGGCGCAGCGGCGGAACCAGGAGGAGGCCGGCGAGACGGCGCTTCCGGAGAACCCGCGCGAGGTGGTCGACGCGTACACGCTGAAGGACTACTGACCGGCGGCGGACATGACCTCGAACATCGGGTGCGGTTCGCGCAGCGCGCGGGAGACCGGGTCGTCGCGGTGGGGCCGGTCGGCCGCCGGACCCGGCCGGATCTCCAGCAGGTCCGGCGGCACATAGCCGCCGCACGCGGGGCACGCGCCGGTACGGTCGACGCGTGTCCCGCAGGCGGCATGGGTGAAGATGCGGCTCGGGCCGTCGGGTGACAGGTGCCGCGCGCCCCAGTGGGCGAGGGCGTTGACGGCGGGCCACAGCTCGCGGCCGCGCTCGGTGAGGACGTACTCGTGGCGGAGCGGCGTCTGCTGGTACGGGCGCCGTTCCAGCACCTCGGCGTCGACCAGCGCCTCCAGTCGGGCGGCGAGCACCGCGCGCGGGACGTCGAGATGGGCCAGGAAGTCGTTGTAGCGGCGGACCCCGTAGAAGGCGTCGCGGACGATCAGCAGCGTCCAGCGCTCGCCGAGGAGCTCCAGCGCCCGGGCGAGCGCGCAGTCCTGCCGTTCGTAGTCCTTGCCGAGTGCCATGGCCCGAGTCTACCTGATGAGTTCATTGACCGAACCTGCTACGGTCGGGGCGAATCACTAGATTCGTTCATTGAACTCACGGAGGTGGTCCATGGCTGCCACGGTGGCCCGGGCCGGCGGATCCGTCCGGTCCGGCACGCTCACCGTCGTCGCGGTCGCGACGACGCTCGCGCTGATGAACTACAACGCCACCTTCTCCACGCTTCCGGCGATGGCCCGTGACCTGCGGGCCGGCACGGGCGGGCAGACGTGGATCCTCGGCGCGATCTCACTCGGCACGGCGATGCTGCTGCTCGCCGCCGGCAGGCTGGCCGACGACCACGGCCGCCGGCGGGTGTTCGCCGCCGGGTCGGCGGGGCTGGCCGTCGCCACCGTG
>NZ_JBHLZP010000556.1:0-5141 GCF_042429965.1 Actinoallomurus acaciae | reverse complement strand
GGCGGCCTCCTCCGGACGGGCGCCGGGCAGCAGCAGCACCACCTCGCCGGAGTAGGCGGTACTGAGGCCGCGCTCGGCCGCGGAGAACGACGACGCCCAGAACGCCGCCCGCTCGCGCCGGCCCTGGTGCCGGGCGACGACGAGGACGTGGTCGGCGCTCAGGTCGACGCCCAGCCGGCGGGCGCGGGCGTCGAGCGCGTCCGGGTCCGAGACGTGCCCGGCGACCAGGTCGTCCAGCAACTCGCCGCGTACCCGGCCCTCGACCTCCGTCATGTTGCGGCGGAACAGCAGCAGCAACGCCATGACCAGCGCGGCGCGCTCCAGGATCCGCTCGTCGGCGTCGGCGATGTCACCGGCGGCGTGCAGCGCCAGCGTGCCGAGCACCTCCGCGCCCGCGCCGATCGGGATGACCCGCAGGTCGCCCCGCCGGGCCGTACGGCCCAGTGTGCGCGCCCGCGTGATCAGGTCCTCGTCCACCCGGTCGACCCGGCCGACCTCGGCGAGACGGCGGCCGTCGGCGTCGAGCACGACGAGTGAGCCGCCGAGGATGTCGGTCACCACCGACGCGACGTCCTCGACCCCGCCGCCCCGTACGACCAGGTCCGTCATGCGGTCGTGCGCCCGCGCGGCACGCTCCACCGCGTCGCTGTGCACCCGCGCCGCCTCGCTCGCGGCGCTCAGCTCCTCCAGCGTGACGCGGGTCTCCTGGAGCAGGCGGGCGTTGTCGATCGCGACCGCGGCGTGGGCGGCCAGCGAGCACAGCAGCGCCACCTCCTCCTGGGCGTAGGAGCGTTCGGCCCGGTCGGCGGCGAACAGCACGCCGATGACCCGCTCACCGAGCCGCATCGGCACACCGAGGATGCCGACGAGCCCCTCCTCGGTGACCCCGCCGTCGATCGACCCGGTGTGCCGGAACCGCTCGTCGGTCAGGTAGCCGGAGCTGGCGTACGGCGCACCGGTCTGCGCGACCAGCCCGCCGAGCCCGGCGCCGAGCGGCAGCCGGAGCCGCTGGAAGGCACGCGAGATGGAGCCGTCGGTGACGCGCATGTACGTGTCGCCGCGGCTCGGGTCGTTCAGCGTCATGTACGCGATGTCGGCGCCGAGCAGTTGACGCGCCCGGCGCACGATGGCGTTCAGGACCGCGTCGAGGTCGCGCAGCCCGGCCAGGTCGCTCGCGGTCTCGAACAGCGCGGACAGCTCCACCTCCCGGCGCGCCCGCCGCGCCAGCAGCGCGCGCACGCGCAGGGCGGCCGTCTTGGCCTGTTCCAGCTCGGCGAGCGCGGCGGGGGAGGCACCGGCGGCTCTCGCCTCGGCGATCGGGGTCTCGAAGTCGACCGCCGGCGCCTCGCGGGCGAGCAGTTCGAAGAAGATCCGCGTGTTCACGAGGGGTCCGTTGTCCGGGGGTTGCTTCAGGGGCTTCAGGGGGGCTTCTCCGGGTGCGGGTCAGTGCGCGGTCCAACCTCCGTCGATCGGCATCGACGAGCCGGTGATGAACGCCGCCTGCTCGGAGCACAGGTAGGCCACGACGTCGGCGACCTCGGCGGGTTCGAGCAGCCGCTTGATCGCCGCCGGTTCGAGCATGACCTGCTCGACGACGTCCGCCTCGCTGAGACCGTGCGCCCGGGCCTGCGCGGCGATCTGCTTCTCCACCAGCGGCGTCCGGACGTAGGAGGGGTTGACGCAGTTGGAGGTCACGCCGTGCTCGGCGCCCTCGAGCGCGATCACCTTGGACATGCCCTCGATGGCGTGCTTGGCCGTGACATAGGCGACCTTGTACGGCGAGGCGACGAGCCCGTGCACCGAGGAGACGTTGACGATGCGCCCCCAGCCCTGGGCGTACATGCCGGGAAGGAGCCGGCGGGCCAGACGGAAGGGCGTCTCGACCATGAGCCGCTGGATCCGCGCGAACTCCTCCGGTGGGAACTCGTGCACCGGCGCCACGTGCTGCAGACCGGCGTTGTTGACGAGAATGTCGGCGGAGAGCGCCAGGGTGTCCACCACGTCCGGCTCGGACAGGTCGGCCACCCGATACTCGCCACCCGCCTCACCCGCCGCGTCCTTGGCCCCGCCGGCGCTGACGTCCACCACGATCACATGCGCCCCCGCCCCGGCGAGCCTCCGCGCACACGCACGCCCGATGCCACTCGCCCCGCCGGTCACCACCGCGGTCCTGCCGGTCAGTTCCCCGGGCTTCGCCGTCTCACGACTCATGCCAGCGAACCTAGACCGGTTACCGTGGCCGCTCCACATGGGGAGCCTCCATGACTTGGGCCCGATCGATGTGGTAGACCACATGCTGAGAGCCCCGAAGACCACCGACCGCAGCACCTGGTGCAGAAGCCCGCGTGTCCGAGCTCCGCCCCGGCCGGGCGCCTCTTGCCCAGGGCCCTCTCACTCCGCACTCTCAGGCGCGGCACCCTCCCGCCGGGGAGCGTCCCGCTGGAGTCCTCCCGCCAGAGGTTTTTCGGCCGAGGCTCTTTCGCCTGGGGGCGTTTGGTCGGGCCTCTTCCGTCTGTGGTTCTTTGGTTGGAGTCCTCCCGTCTGGGGTTTTCGCCCTTGGTCCTTTCGCCTGGGGTTTTCGGCCGGGGCTCTTCCGCCCGTGGTTCTGTGGCTGGGGTCGTCCCGCCCGTGGTTCTATGGCCGGGGCCTCCCCGTCTGTGGTTCTTCGGCCGGAGTCCTCCCGCCCAGGTCCCTCCACCTGACACTCTCCCGCCCGGGGCACTCCCGCCCGGGACACTCCCCTCCCGCCCGGAGGGCTCTAGGGCGTGTGTCGAAGTCGGTTACAGCCATTCGTTGATCGCGGCGATGGTTACGGTGGAGTGGTAGGGCACGGCGAGTTTGTCGAACCGGCTGGCAACAGCACGGTTGCGTTTGAGTCGGTTGATGCCGCATTCGACAGCGTGGCGTTGTTTGTAGATGTCCGGGTCGAAGGCCGGTGGCCGCCCGCCCTTGGACCCGAGCCTGCGCCGGTTGGCGTCCTGGTCGGCCTTGCTGGGGATCGTCGCTTTGATCCCGCTTCGGCGCAGGTAACGGCGGTTGCCACGCGAGGTGTAGGCCTTGTCGGCCAGGACCCGATCCGGGCGACTGCGCGGCCGGCCACCGTCCGGCCGTGGCACCCGGATACCTTCGAGCACTGGGATGAACTGCGGGCTGTCACCACGCTGCCCCGCGGTCAGCACGATCGACAACGGCTTTTGCCCTTGCTCACAACCCAGATGCACCTTCGTGGTCAACCCACCCCGAGAACGGCCCAGCGCGTGATCGGCAGGCTCACCCCTAACCCCGCCCGGTGACTCGGCCTGCGAATCCCCCCTTTTTACGCGCACCGGCAGCATGCTGATGCGCCCGCGCCATCGTGGAATCCACCGACACATCCCAGACAATCCGGCCCGCCGCATCCGCGGTCGTCTGCAACGCCGTCAGCACCCGCGCCCACGTCCCGTCACGCTGCCAACGCCGAAACAGCGCATACAACGCCGACCACGACCCGTATCCCACCGGCGCGTCCCGCCACGGCGCACCCGTCCGGATCCGCCAACGGATCCCATCGATGAGTTGCCGCTTCGTCCATCTCGACGGCCGACCCGGCCGACACGCGGCAGGCAACAACGGCTCCACCACCGGCCACTGCGCGTCCGTCAGATCATGCCGCCCCGCCGCCGTTAAGGTGTCCACGAGGTCTCCGGTGGTCTCCGGTTTTTCTTGGTCGTTGAACCACCTACCGGAGACCTCACTATTTATTGATCACCGACGCGCCGCGATCTCCTCAACCCACCACCACTTCGACACACGACCTAGCCCACTTCTATTGTCCAGCGGTTGGGGCCGGTGGTGGCAGGTCGATGGTGCGGTTGTGGATAACTTCCTGTTCGCGCCTCGCGGGGTGGCGTCGCAGTTGGGGCCGGTGGTCAGTGGCGGGTCGGGCGGGTCGGGTCCAGTGCCGAGAGGTCGGGGACGACCGAGCCGACGGTCAGCAGCAGTTGGCCCGCCGCCGTGGGCAGGCCCTCTCTGGTGGTGCAGGACTGCGGACGGGAGGTGAACATCGTGAAGGCCGCGCTCCACTTCTGCCCGCTGAACTCCCCGTCGGTGACCGTGCCCTTGATCGCGACCACGCTCTGGCCCGCGTTGACCGACACCACCGAGTTGAAGGACATCGTGCTGGTCCGGCCGTTGTTCCAGCTGACCTTCCGCGTGCCCGAGTACTTGCCGGAGACGCAGGAGAACCGGCCGCTGGCGTGGAAGCTCGACCGTGCCGCGGTGATGCTCGGGTCCGAGCTGGAGGCGCACCGGGTGAGGGTGGACGTGCCGTGGATGGTGACCTCCTGCGAACGTGTCGTCAGGCCGGGGGAGTAGGCGACGGTCTGTGAGCCGGCGCAGGCGACCGTGCCGACCGCCTGGCGTGTCATGTGCGCGCGGGCGGCGTCCGGGGCGAGCGCGGTGGCGAGCAGCGCGACTCCGGTCATCGCCGTTACCGTGGGTAGGAATGGGGAGGAGCCGGACCAGCGCCTGCGAACCAGCATGTCTTCTCCTTACCGCGGCGGCATCACCGCGCTTGTCTTCCTGGGTCTTCCGACGAATTGCGCGTTGCTCACTGTCACATGTCGATTACTGGCAGTCAACGAAATCTGTTGCGAAGGCCAGGCCGGTGTCGCATGATCGGCGGCTCGAAGTGGCGCGTTCTGGTCGGTATCCGGGCGTCTTGATCATGTGACCACCGCCGTACGCTGCGGCGTTTCGGTGGTCCGGTCTCATGGTCGGCGACGGGTCGGGAGCGGGTGGCCGGCCGAAACCATGGCGATCTCTCGTCTTCGTACGCGGCCGAATGGCCGGTGTGTCAGGCGTTTTCCACTCTTCGTAGCCGATGATTACTGAGAGTAGTATGCCGCCTGATGATTACGGACCCGCGTACGAACGCCGCCCACGGACACCGCTGGGTGCTGTGGCTGTTCATGTTCGCGGGCGTCGTGATCCATTCGTGTCTGTGCCCGCCGAACGTCCACGGCGGGGTGCTGAGCGCCACGACGCGGGCGTGCGTCTCATCGGCCTCCGGCACGCCGCCGCCCGCCGAACCGAGCCGCGGCGAGACACCGGACACCGACAGCGTCGCCGATGCCGGCCGCCCGTGCGCGCCGGCGCCCCGC
>NZ_JBHLZP010000555.1:0-8228 GCF_042429965.1 Actinoallomurus acaciae | reverse complement strand
CGCGGTGTCGGCGGCCAGCACCGCGGTGTACGCCGCGACCGCCGGGCCCAGCGTCGCGGCTCCCCCGGTCGCGAGGCGCCCGAGGCGCGGGAAGAGCCCGGTGAGGTCCAGCACCGCCGCGGCACCCGCGGCCGGCCCGTAGCCCATCAGCAACCAGGTGCCGACGCTCATCGGCGAGGTCGGCTTGATCACTCGGAGCATGTTGAGGAACCGGGCGGGACGGCCCAGATCGTGGACCAGCGCGGCGAGAGAACCCGAGATCGCCACCAGCGACGAGATCTTCAGCGCCCGCGCCGTGCGCGGGCGGCCGGTGAGCTGGGCCCCCGCGGCGAACACCGAACCGGCGCCGGCCAGGCCACCGAGGAAGAAGTAGCCCGCGATGTCCAGTGGCTCCCACACCGGCGGGTTGATGATCGGCCTGCCGTAGTAGGAGGTGAACGTCGCGTCCGGCACCACGGGCTGCTCGCCACGTCCTGCGCGGTGGCGGCCCCTGCGACCGCTCACCGTCTCCCTCCGGTACGGCCGTGGGCGGCGAACACGGCGATCAGCCCGCCCACCAGCGTCAGCGCGGCGGCTCCGGCGTGGCGCCACATGGACGGCAGGTCGCGGGTCGTGACCACCGGGTCCGGGGGCAGCCCGTACACCTCGGGCTCGTCGAGCAGCAGGAAGAACGCTCCGTCGCCGCCGACGCCGTCACCCGGGTCGTGGCCGTAGAGGCGTGCGTCCGTGACGCCGGCGTCGTGCAGTCCCGTGAGGCGTTCGGCCGCCCGGGCCCGCAGCTCGTCCAGCGGGCCGTACTGGATGGACTCGGTGGGGCAGGCCTTGGCGCAGGCGGGTGTCAGGCCGTCGCCGATGCGGTCGTAGCACAGCGTGCACTTCCAGGCGCGGCCGTCGTCCCTGCGCTGGTCGATGACCCCGTACGGGCAGGCGGGAATGCAGTAGCCGCAGCCGTTGCAGACGTCCTCCTGGACGACGACGGTGCCGTACTCGGTGCGGAAGAGGGCGCCGGTCGGGCAGACGTCGAGGCAGCCCGCCTGGGTGCAGTGTTTGCACACGTCGCTGGCCATCAGCCAGCGCAGCTCGTCACCCGGGCCCGCGGCGGTGGGCGCCTCGACGGGTCGGCGTTGCTCGATGAAGGCCACGTGCCGCCAGGTGTCGGCGCTGAGGCTCCCGGTGTTGTCGTAGGACATCCCGGTGAGCTTCAGGCCATCCTCGGGGATGGCGTTCCACTCCTTGCACGCCACCTCGCACGCCTTGCAGCCGATGCACACCGAGGTGTCGGTGAAGAAGCCCATCCGCGCCGGCGACATCGTCACATCTCCATTCCGGTCTCATCGGTGATGCCGGCGCGCCGCCGGTAGTCGCGGACGTACTCCAGGAGCGCGGGGCCGCGCGGCCTCCGGCCCGGCTGGATGTCGCAGGCCATCGCCTTGACCTCCTGAATGTGGGTGTTGGGATCGAGGACGACGGGCGCCAGCTCGTTCGCCGCGTCGCCGGTGGACAGGCCGTTCGGCCCCCAGTGGTAGGGCAGGCCGACCTGGTGCAGCGTGCGGCCGTCCACCCGCAGCGGGGTCAGGCGCTCGGTGACCAGGACCCGTGCCTCGATCGCGGTCCGCGCGGTCACGATGGTCGCCCAGCCGAGGTGCTCCAGCCCCCGCTCGGCCGCCAGCTCCGGCGACACCTCGCAGAAGAACTCCGGTTGCAGCTCCGACAGGTACGGCAACCACCGCGACATGCCGCCCGCGGTGTGGTGCTCGGTGAGCCGGTACGTCGTCGTCACGTACGGGAACACCTCCGATCCCGGCGGCTGGTACCGGTTCAGCGGATCGCGGATGACCTCGCGCACCGGGTTGCTCCGCTGGGAGTACAGCGCGTTGGCGAACGGCGACTCGTGCGGCTCGTAGTGCACCGGCAGCGGCCCGTCGACGAGCCCCGCCGGGGCGTACAACCACGCCTTGCCGTCCGCCTGCATGATGAACGGGTCGGTGCCGCTCAGCGCGGCCGGGCCCTTCGCGTCCTCTTCCGGCCGGTAGTCCGGGGCCTTGCCCGGCTCGAAGTCCGGAATGTCGTGGCCGGTCCACCTCTGCCCGTCCCACCACACGTAGGCCTTGCGTTCGCTCCACGGGCGGCCGTCGGGATCGGCGGAGGCGCGGTTGTACAGGATGCGGCGGTTGGCGGGCCACGCCCAGGCCCACTCCTTGGCCACCCAGTCCTGCTCGGTGTGCGGTTTGCGCCGGTCGGCCTGGTTGACGCCATCGGCGTACACGCCGCAGTAGATCCAGCACCCGCAGCTGGTCGAGCCGTCGTCCCTCAGCTCGGGGTAGCCGCTCAACGGCCGGCCGTCGGGCCCGAAGCCGTTGATCTCGGCCAGCACCGCCTCCGCGTCCGGCTCGGCGAATGGGCCGTGGACGGGATAGTCCCAGGTGAGGTCGAGGATGGGGCGGTTCATCTCATCGGTGTGGCCGGCCAGCTTCTCGCGGATCCGGCGCCCGAGGTGGTAGGTGAACCACAGGTCGCTGCGGGCGTCGCCCTGGGGCTCGACCGCCTGCCGGTGCCACTGGAGCAGCCGCTGGGTGTTGGTGAAGCTGCCCGACTTCTCGGTGTGCGCGGCGGCGGGGAGGAAGAACACCTCCGTGCCGATCTCCTCGATCCGCAGCTCCCCGGTCTCGATCTCCGGGCCGTCCTTCCACCAGGTCGCGCTCTCGATCAAGGAGAAGTCGCGCACCACGAGCCAGTCCAGCTTCGCCATGCCCAGCCGCTGCATCTTCGCGTTCGCCGAGCCGACCGCCGGGTTCTCGCCCAGCAGGAGGTAACCGCCGCAGGTGCCCTCCAGCTGCGCCATGACGGTCTGGTACGTGCTGTGGCCGCCGGTCAGGCGCGGCAGATAGCCGAACGCGTAGTCGTTGTCCTCGGTCGCCGCCGGACCCCACCAGGCCTTCAGCAGGCTGACCAGGTAGGACCGCATGTTCCCCCAGTAGCCCTTCTCCGCGCCCTCGGCCGCCACGAACTCCTCCAGCGTCTGGTTCCGGTGCGCGTGCGGCATCGGAATGTAGCCGGGCAGCAGGTTGAACAGCGGGATGTCGGTGGAGCCCTGGATGCTCGCGTGCCCGCGCAGCGCGAGGATGCCGCCGCCCGGCCGGCCGATGTTGCCGAGCAACGCCTGCAGGATCGAGGCGGTCCGGATGTACTGCACCCCGACCGTGTGCTGCGTCCAGCCGACCGCGTACGCGAACGCCGTCGTACGCTCCCGCCCCGAGTTCTCGGTGACCAGCTCGCACACCCGCCGGAACGTCTCCTGCGGGACCCCGCACACCCGCTCGACCATCTCCGGCGTATAGCGGGCGTAGTGCCGCTTGAGGATCTGGAAGACACAGCGCGGATGGGTCAGCGTCTCATCGGTGCGGATCTCCCCGGACACGCCGGCCCCGCCGGACCCGAGCGCCTCTCCCCGGGCGGCCTCCCGGACCGCGGCGCCGGCCTCGGTGCGCTCCTCGTACTCCTCGTCCCGCCCGCCCGCGGCGGCCTGCACCACGACCCCCTCGTACTGCCAGGTCATCGGGTCGTAGACGCGGTTCTCGCGGTCCAGGCCCGAGAAGACGCCGTCGAGGTCCTCGGCGTCGCGGAACTCCTCACCCACGATGGTCGCGGCGTTGGTGTAGGTCAGCACGTACTCCCGGAAGTCCTTCTCGTTCGTCAGCACGTGGTTGACGAGCCCGCCGAGGAACGCGATGTCCGACCCCGCCCGCAGCGGTACGTGCAGGTCCGCCAGCGCGCTCGTCCGGGTGAACCGCGGATCGATGTGGATCAACGTCGCGCCGCGCGCCTTGGCCTCCATCACCCACTGGAAGCCCACCGGGTGGCACTCGGCCATGTTCGAGCCCTGGATGACGATGCAATCGGCGTTCGCCAGATCCTGCTGGAACGTCGTGGCGCCGCCACGCCCGAAGCTGGCCCCCAGACCGGGGACGGTGGAGGAGTGTCAAATACGGGCCTGGTTCTCGATCTGGATCGCGCCCAGCGCCGTGAACAGCTTCTTGATGAGGTAGTTCTCCTCATTGTCCAGCGTGGCCCCGCCCAGGCTCGCGAACTCATGGTCCGCCGCACCCGGGCCCCGCCCTCCTCCCACTGCCAGCCCCGCTCACGCGCCTCGATCACCCGGTCGGCGATCATGTCCATCGCCTCGTCGAGCCCCAGGCGTTCCCACTCCGTGCCGTACGGCCTGCGGTACAGCACGTCGTACCGGCGCCCCGGCCCGGTGGTCAGCTGGAGGCTCGCCGACCCCTTCGGACACAGGCGGCCACGGGAGATCGGCGAGTCGGGGTCCCCCTCGATCTGGACGACCCTCTCGTCCTTGACGAAGACGTCCTGCCCGCAGCCGACGGCACAGTACGGACAGATCGACTTGACCACCCGATCAGCGGTCGCGACCCGCGGCCTGAGCTCGGCCGTACGGCGGCTCATCGCGGCCTCACCCCGGCCGGACCGGTCCGCCCCACGGAACTGGCGGTAAACCGGCCAGGACTCCAGCCATCTGCGAATCACAGGTCCCCCTCCTGGATCCGGTCACGCCGGCACAGACTCCCCTACTACGACCTGGCCAAATACGGGGCCCACAAACCTCGGTCGCGGTCGGGACCGACCTCCGCCAACGCTTGATCAGGCCTCGCCGGCCGGGACGTCCACCGCCTCGCGCAGCCCCGCCCGGATCAGGTCGGGCGGTTCGGCGGCCGAGTGCGCCCCGGAGACCACGGTCAGGCCGCCCTTGGCCTCGTAGAGAACGAAGCGCACGTCGGACAGCTCGAACACGCCCCGCTGCCGAAGCTGCGCCATCAGGTCGCTCTCGGTCAGCCCGCAGATCATCAGCTGGCGGCGACGCACCCTCCCATGAGCGACGAGGACGCGGATCCGGTGATCGGTGAGGCGGCGGAACCGCGGCCGTGACCGCAGCACGCTGACCACGCGGTGCATCGCGACGAGGGTGATCAGCGCCACGGCCCCGGTGACGAACGACTGGTCCGACGCGATCGCCGTACGCCCCACGATCGCCCCCACCGCCACCGCGGCCACGGAGTCGATGATCGTCCACTGGGCCAATGTGCGTCTCTCGCCGACGCGTAGCGCCCCCAGCGCCATCACGTACATCAGCGCGGCCTTGCCCGCGACCGCGCCCAGGTGCGTCCAGTCCCCCGCCAGCCACGACATGCCCCACTCCCCCACGCGCCGATCCCGGCGACGCCGCCGTCCATCGCCCCCGGCATACGTTCCCCGCCGCGACTCGACGATCCGGCCGAGCGGCCCTGCCGACCCTGGTTCATTTCTGTACCTACTAGTATGTACACTGCCTCGCAGACCGATACGCGATCGAAGGAAGCCCGAGAACATGCGCATATCCCGCGCTTCGCGCAGCGGCGTGTCCGCACCGCCTGAGTGGTTCACCGGCGATGCCCGCATCGAAGAACTGGCCGCACCCGAAGGGCCGTCCCGTACGCAGGTCGACAGTGTTCGCTTCGCGCCCGGGACCCGTACGCACTGGCACCGGCACCCGGTCGGGCAGGTGCTCGTGGTCACGGAGGGCACGGGGCTCGTGCAGCGCCGTGCTGGAGAGGTCGAGACCATCCGCGCGGGCGACGCCGTACGGATCGAGGCCGGCGAGTGGCATTGGCACGGCGCGGCGCCCGGTGGCGCGATGACGCATCTCGCCATCGAGGAACTGCCGGAGGACGGGCGGAGGGCGGAGTTCGCGGAGGCCGTGACGGACGCCGAATACGGCGGCGAGTCCGGACACGCCGAGCCCGCGCCGCCGCTCAGCCGCGTGATCGTCATGGACCAGAGGCTGCCGGAGCCGCTGGCCACCCGGCGCGTGGAGATCCGGCGGATCACCATCGCCCCCGGGTACGCCGCGGGGCTGCACGTCCACAACGGGCCGGTATTCGGCAGCATCGAGGCGGGCGCGGCGGTCTACCAGATCGAAGGCGAGGCCGAGACGATCCTGGGGCCCGGCGACGTGTTCTACGAGCCCGAAGGCGTGCGCATCGCGCGCTTCGACGCGCAGGAGGACGGCGTGACCTTCCTCGGGTACTTCCTGCTCGCCGACGGCGTCGACGCCGATCTCGTCTTCCCCGACGCCTGAGGTCGAGCGCAGCCCGGCGCGGGTCTCTCCGGCCGCGGAGCGGAAAAACCCGCCCTTACCTCCCGAATGATGACCTGACGTGGGCTAGCCTCAATACAGAGGGTATTCGGGGATAATTGAACGCTCATTGATCGCGCTGGGCCTCGCGGGCGTGAAACACAAGGTCACGCCCGCCGACCGGTGCCCGCTGATCAGAATGTCGACGCCGAGAGGCGATCACTCATCGTCATCGCCGTGATCATGCGGTGTACCGCACCCGCCCGACGGCCATCGGTCATGACGCGCGCGAGGAGACGAGAGGTGATCCCATGAGCGCTCCGGCAAGTGAGCGAACGGATCAGAAGACGACCACGCCCGGCGAGGTGAAGGCCCGTCAGGGCGGAGAGCTGGTCGGCGAGCACGGCCGGACGGCCATCGCGGACACGGTCGTCGCCAAGATCGCCGGTATGGCGGCCTCGGAGGTGCAGGGCGTGTACGCGATGGGCGCGGGCATGGCTCGCGCGTTCGGCGCGGTACGCGAGCGCATTCCCGGCGTCGGCCGCCCGAACGTCGCCCAGGGGGTGGCGGTCGAGGTCGGCGAGCGGCAGGCGGCCATCGACGTGGACGTCATCGTCGATTACGGCGTGTCCATTCCCGACCTGGGGAACGGCATCCGCCGCAACGTCATCGCCGCGGTGGAGAAGATGTGCGGCCTGGACGTCACCGAGGTGAACGTCAACGTCGGCGACATCCATCTGCCGGGCGAGGAGAGCAGCGAAGAACCGGCCGAGCCGCGGGTGCGATGAGCCCTTCCCAGGCGGCCCGCCTGGCCGAGCGGATCGCCGCCGCGGTGGCGGACTGCCCTTCGGTGGCCCGCCTCGCCGCCGGTCCGATCGCCACCTACCTGCCCGGCCGCACCGTGCCGGGAGTGGCCGTGCGGGAGGACCGGGTGCGGATCGCGGTGGTGGCCGCCTTCGGCCCGCCGATGGCCGAGGTCGCCGAGCAGGTGCGGGCCGCGGCCCGGAAGGTCGTGCCGGACCTGCCGATCGACGTGGCGATCGAGGACGTCGAGGTGCCCGCCGCGACGGTGGGAGCGGACTCGTGAGCGACCGCGGAGCGTTCGCGGCGTGGGTGCGGGCCCATCATCCCGACGTGGGCGGTGACCCGGCCGAGTTCGCCGCCGGGCTGATGCGCCGGCGTGCGGCGGGGAGCGTCGCCGACGTGGTGGTGCCGGTGTTCGTGTTCCGCTCACGGCACGGGCTGTGGCACGTCGCGCGCTGGTTGCGCCGGCGGCGTCAGGGCCCGCGGGTGCTGTGAGGACCTGCGGGGTTGTGAGGAGAAGAGGTGAGTGACATGAGTGAGATGCGATGGTGGCCGGCCGTGGGCCTGGGCTTCGGGACCGCGCTCGGTTTCGCCGGCGCCTTCGGCGGCTTCGCCGCCTTCGTGATCGTGTTGGTGCTCGGGATCGTGGGGTTCCTGGTCGGCCGGGTGATGATCGGCGAACTCGACCTCACCGAGATCCTGGGTAACCGGAGGCGATCGTGAGCACCGAGCTCGAGTCCCGGGCCGGGGGGACGATCGCGCTGGAGCATCGGGGCCGTACGGAGATCGCCGACCGGGTTCTCGCGAAGATCGCCACCCGTACGCTGACCGAGGTCGAGGACGTGGGCGGCACGGCCCGGCGCGTACTGGGCGTACCGCTGGGCCGCGACTCCATGGAGAGCGCACCGTGGGTGACGGCGAAGATCGACGGCGGCCTGGCCACGCTCCGGATGCGGATCTCGGTCGCCTATCCGGCGCCCGTCCGTGAGGTGACGCGACACCTGCGGGAGCTGGTGCGGACCCGCGTCGGCGAACTGACCGGCCTCGACGTGCGCGAAGTCGACATCGACGTCATCCGGCTCCCGGCCGCCGAACAGACCGGGAGGCGAGTGCGATGACCGGAATGGACGCCGTCCGGACCGGCGGTGTGCGCCCGCCGTCCCGCCGGGCCGTACGCCGGGCCTTCGGCCCCCGGCGTGTGCTGCCCTCGGTGGTGACCGCCGCCCTGCTGGCCGCCGACGCGGTCATCCTCGCGGTCGAGGTGATCGGCGCGCTCGTCGGCTGCCCGCCGGGCGTG
>NZ_JBHLZP010000554.1:0-5163 GCF_042429965.1 Actinoallomurus acaciae | reverse complement strand
CGGCCATGAGACCGGGCATCTCGTGCTCGGCGAGCTGGATCTCCCTGCGGCCGAACGCCGCCAGCGACAGATCGGCGACCTTGTAGTCCATGCTTGGTTAACTCCCCTGGATTCGGTGTCACGAGCGAGTCTAGGTGCGAGGAGTCGAGCCATGCACGGCCCGGGTGCGGTTTCTGACACTGATTTGTCAGAATAGGTCCCATGCGCATCACGGAGGCCGCCCAGCGGCTCGGCACCTCGCCCCGCATGCTCCGCTACCGCGAGGCCCTCGGCCTGCTCCCGCCGATCCGTGAGCCCCGGGGACACCGGCGTTTCGGCGATGACGAGCTGCGGGCGGTGGCGCTCGCGCTGACCCTGGAGAAGCGGTACGACATCAGCCCGGGAGAGCTCGCCTTCGGACTGCGCGTGCTGGCCGAGCCGGACGTCCGGGCGGCAGTGCGGGAGCTGGGCGAACGCATCGGGCGCCTGTCGCCCCCGCCGGCGCGCGCCCTGGACTTCGAGAAGGAGAAGGCCCTTCGCCTGCTCCGCGGCCGACGGTAGAGTTCAGGCCCTCGCCTGGGTGGCCGGATCGGGGAGACCCCAGCCCATGGTGCGCCCGATCGTGCCGTCCACGGGAGGATCCCGTAGGAGACCAAAGGACGGTCGACGGCCACCCGGCGAGGGAGACCGGCCGCCATCCGAACCCCCGAAGGCCGGATGGCGGACCAGGGCCGACGTCTCCGGACCCCCTAGTACGGAGACGCGGCGCCCTTGTCACGCTCAAAAAGTTACGCCGCCCGCCCCGCCGGCCGCGTCCCCCTGTAGGAGGGACCTCGCATCGTCCTACAGGTGGACACCGGCCCACTCTCAGGGAGGGGTAAATCGCCCCATACGGTGAGGCGAGCACCGGCATCGGGAGGTGAAGATAAAGGGTGGCTAGCGACAAACCTGACTTCCTGCAAGAAGCCGGCCCTGCGGCGTGGCGCCTGGCCGCCCAGGTGGTCACCGCCGTGGGTCAGGTGCTGTTGTGGATCCTCACCGGCATCGGCCGCCTGCTGAAGCCGCTCACGGGCCGCCTGGTCGCGTCCCTGTACGGCCGCAGCGCGCCGCCCGATCCGTCCCACCGCGCTCCCGGCGGAACGATGTACGCCCGGCCCTGCGCGCCCGCGCCCGCACCGCGCACGCCTCCGCTGCTGCGCTGGCTGCACGCGTGGCGCCGGTTCGGCCGGTCCTGGTGGTACGGCCCGGTGACCGGGGCCGTGCTCGCGCTCGCCGCCCTGTTCGAGATCCCGCTGCACCACCGGCAGGCGGTCAGCCTCCTCGGCGCGTTCGCGCTCGCCTCGACCGTGCCGCTGATGTTCCGCCGGGAGTCGCTGCGCCCGGCCGCGGCCATCACGCTCGGCGCCCTCGCCGCGAGCCTGCTGTCGGGGCAGCCGCTGCTCGCCACGACCGCCTTCGCCGGGCTGTACACGCTGTACCTGCTGGCCCAGCAGCTGCCGCGCCAGTCCACCGGTGTGCTCGGCGTGGGCAGCGTCGTCGCCGTCAGCGTCGTGTACCTCGCCTCCGGCAGCCTCGACGGCATCCCCTGGCCGGCCTCTCTCGTCGCCGTCGTCGCCGCCCTCGGGCTGGGCGACGCACGCCGTACGGTGGAGACCGCCGAGGCCAGCATGGACGAGGAGCGCGAGCGCAACAGCGAGACCCTGACCCGGCTGAACGCCGTGCAGCACGAGCAGGCGGTGCTGCGCGAGCGCGCCCGGATCGCGCGGGAGCTGCACGACGTCGTCGCGCACTCGGTCTCGATGATCGCCGTGCAGGCCGAGACCGCGCCGTACACGATGCAGACGCTGTCGCCGGAGGCCAAGAACGGCTTCGCCGAGATCGCCGGCTCGGCGCGCGACGCGCTGGAGGAGATGCGGCGGCTGCTCAGCGTGCTGCGCGCCGAGCCGAACGCCGAACCCGAGGTGACGCCGCAGCCGCGCCTCGACCGGCTGAACGAGCTCATCGAGACTCACCGGGGCGCCGGCGGGCAGGCCCAGCTCAGCGTCAACGGCGCCGTACGGCCGCTGTCGACCACCATCGAGCTGTCGGCGTACCGCATCGTCCAGGAGGCGCTGACGAACGCCCGGCGGCACGCGCCCGGCTCGCGGGTGCGGGTCGAGCTGAACTACCTCGGCGACCGGCTCGCCGTCCGCGTGACCGACGACGGTTCACCCGTGGCGGTCACGCGGGTGGAGAACCGCACGAAGGCGATGGGGCACGGGCTCGTCGGGATGCGCGAGCGGGCGACGATGCTCGGTGGCTGCTTCGCCGCAGGTCCGCGCACAGACGGCGGATTCGCCGTGCAGGCCGAGCTTCCGGTAGGCCAGAATCGGCGTTCATGATCCGAGTGCTGATCGCCGACGACCAGACGATCGTGCGCGCCGGTTTCGCCGCACTCCTCGCCGCCCAGCCCGACATCGAGGTCGTCGCGCAGGGCGGTGACGGCCGGGAGGCCGTACGCCTCACCGAGGCCCATCGCCCCGACGTCGTCCTGATGGACATCCGCATGCCCGGAATGGACGGGATCGAGGCGACCCGGCGAATCCTCTCCGACGCCGCCAACGCCGGCACCCGGGTGCTCGTGCTGACGACGTTCGACGTCGACGAGTACGTCTATGACGCCCTGTCGGCCGGGGCAAGCGGCTTCCTGCTCAAGGACTCGACCGCGGACGACCTCGTCTCGGCGGTCCGCGTGGTGGCGCGCGGCGACGCCCTGCTGGCCCCGCAGGTGACCGGGCGGCTGATCCGGGAGTTCGCCCGCCAGCGGCGTGCCCGCCCGCGGCCCGCACCGGAGCTGGAGAACCTCACGGCGCGCGAGACCGAGGTGCTCGGGCTGATCGCCGGCGGGCTGTCCAACGCCGAGATCGCCGAACGCCTCGTGGTCAGCGAGCACACCGTGAAGACCCACGTGGCCCGGGTGTTCACCAAGCTGAGCCTGCGCGACCGCGCCCAGGCCGTGGTGCTGGCCTACGAGTCCGGCCTGGTCGTCCCCGGAGGCAACGAGTAGGCCGCGCCGGGCACCCACCGGCCTAGACTGCGTTCCCGGCGGCGTCTAGCCGTTCCAGTCGTAGATCCCGTAGCCGTTGAAGTAGCGGATCTTCCAGCCGATGCCCGTGCTGTAGGAGAAGGTGAAGGCGTACGTGCAGTAGCCGCCCGAGCCGATGTAGCCGCACCCCCGCCACCACCAGTCGGCGCCGGGGTAGGAGTAGCTCACGTCGTCGGTGTTGACGTACGTGCTCCCGTCGCCGTGCGTGGTGTCGCCGACCGTCCTGCTCCAGGCGTACGGAACGTTGCGGAAGTCGTCGTAACCCGACGTCTCGAGCTTCGCCACCGACCCCGTGATCGCGCCCTCGCGGCTGATCAGCCTCGCGTGCACCTGCCCGTTCGACTCGTTGAGGTAGAGCTCGATACGGCCGCACACGTTCTGGGAGTTACAGACCGCCGGCTCGTCGAGCAGTATCGGGCCGGTCGCCGCCCGCGCCGTCGTCGGCGCGACGGCCGTTCCCGGCACGACGGCCGTGGCCCCCGCGATCGCCGTCGCCGCAAGGGTCAGGACTCTGCGTATCACGATGATCCCCTGTTCCTTCACCGCCGTCTCCGCGACGACGGGAGGTCAACGTAACCGGGGACGACCGGCGCCGGACGCCACGGCGGGAACGCGCATTCGCCATTCCGCGCACACCCGCCGGCGTCGGCGGGTCAGGAGGCCTCGCTGGTGCTCTCCGGGGTCGTGCGGGCGCGGTCGAGGTCGGGTTCGATGTAGATGTGGCGGGCCATCGGGACGGCCTCGCGGATGCGCTTCTCCGCCGCGTCGATGCCCCGTGCCACCTCCGCCGCGGTGTCGTCCGAGGTGACCGCGACCTTCACCGCGACGAGGAGTTCTTCCGGACCCGTGTGCAGGGTGCGCAGGTGGATGACCCGGTCGATCTCCTCGACCGACTCCAGCTCGGTAGTGATCTTCTTCTCGATCTCGCCCACCGCGGACTCACCGATGAGCATGCTCTTGGTCTCCACCGCCAGCACGATGGCGACGAACGCCAGCAGCAGGCCGACGACGATCGAGCCCACGCCGTCCCAGACGCCGTTGCCGGTCACCACCGCGAGGCCGACGCACACCAGAGCGACGACGAGGCCGATGAGGGCCGCGAAGTCCTCCAGGATCACCACCGGCAGCTCCGGCGCGCGGGCCCGGCGGATGTAGGACACCCAGCTCTGCTCACCGCGGGTGCGGTTCGACTCCTTGACCGCCGTACGGAAGGAGAAGCCCTCCAGCAGGATCCCGAGGAACAGCACGCCGAAGGCCCAGACGGGGTCCTTGACATCGTGCGGGTCGCTGACCTTGTGCCAGCCCTCGTACAGCGAGAACAACGCACCCACTGTGAACAGCACGACGGCGACGACGAAGGCGTAGAAGAACCGCTCACGGCCGTACCCGAACGGGTGCCGACTCGTCTCTGCCCGCTGCGACCGGTTACGACCGAGGATGAGCAGACCCTGGTTGCCGGAGTCGGCGATCGAGTGCACGCCCTCGGCCATCAACGAGGCCGAACCGGTGAACGCGAACGCCACGAACTTCGCCACCGCGATACCGAGGTTGGCTCCCAGCGCGGCGATGATCGCCTTGGTCCCGCCCTCGGCGCTCACGGTCGTTCCACGGGGGTCATGAGATCCTCACTTTGAGTTCCTGGATGGCGGGCAGGGGGGTCGGGTCGGTGCCGAGGGCCAGCGCGAGGTAGACGCTCGCGTAGTCGGCGTGGGCGATGAGGCCGGCCAGGCGTTCGAGCGGATGCTCGCCCCGGGCGACCAGCTCGGTGACCGGCACGCCGCGTTCGGCCGCGACCTCGGCGGCGGCCTCGCGGCGTCGCGTCACCCGCGGGTGCTCCTCGGTGTCGCGGACGACGACCAGGCGCAGCCGCACGGTCTCCGGTTCGTCGACGCGGTCGCGGAAGAAGTCCTCCTCGCCGGCGGGGCCGCCCGCCGACGCGAACGGTCCGTCGAAGACCACCACCTGGCCGTGCCCGGCCTCGGGCAGCTCGCCGGGGATGGCGGGGTACTTCGCGTCGGTGCCGAGCTGGTCGGCGAACCGCCGGACCACCGCGCCGGTCAGCGGCGACATGCCCCAGATCACCGCGATCGACCCGGCGA
>NZ_JBHLZP010000553.1:0-6479 GCF_042429965.1 Actinoallomurus acaciae | reverse complement strand
TCCCGACGTCGTCGGACGTGCCGCCCTCGCCGGACCCGGACGCCGTCACCGCGGTCATCGGCACGCGGCAGACGGCCGACGGCGTCGCCGTGCAGCTGAAGGCGGCGGGCTGGACCGCCCGCGTCGAGCCGGTCCGGATGGCGCGGTTCGCCGACGCCGGGCCCGGGCTGATCGGCTACCGGGTGAGGGTCGGACGCTATGCCACCGAGGCGGAGGCCACCGCGGTGTCGGCACGGCTCGCCGACGCGAGCTTCAAGCCGTCCGTCGTCTACACCGGCCAGGACGGCGACCCGACGACCGGACCGTGGGCGATCCACGAGCTGACGGTGGACTTCCGGGCGTTCACCGGCACGGTCGCGGAGTCGCACGACGCCTCGCTCGCCGGCCGGCGTACGACGACCCAGATCGCGCAGGACACCGGCGCGCTGGCCGCGGTCAACGGCGGCTTCTTCATCATCGGGGCCGCCGACGGTGTCGTGGGCGACTCGGCCGGCATCGTCGTGTCGAACGGCAGGCTCCTCCACGACGCGACGAACGGGCGGGTCGCGGCGATCCTGCGCGACGGCGGACGCCGGCTCGAACTCCAGAAACTCTGGACCCGCATCGACCTGGTCTCCCACGGGACGGCGCACCAGGTGGCCGGCCTCAACCGGGCGCCGGGCCTGATCCGCGACTGCGGCGGCCGGCCCGGCGACACACCGACCTCGGCGCCGCTGATGGACGTCACCTGCAAGAACCCGAACGAGATGGTGGCGTTCACCCCGGAGTTCGGCTCACCGCTGCCGACCGGAGCCGGGTCGGAGGCGGTGCTCGACGCGCGGGGCCGGGTCGTGTCGGAGGGACCGCGTACGGCGACGGCGGTCCCCGGCGGCGGCACGGTGATCGAGGCGATCGGCACCGAGGCGGACTGGCTCGACCGCCACGCCACCGTGGGGGAGCGCCTGCGCCTGCGGACCCGGGTCACCGGGCCCGGCGGTCGTCCGGTGCGGTTCGGCCCGGCCGACTCGGCGGTGAACGGCGGCCCGCAACTCGTCCACGACGGCCGCGTGACGATCGCGCCGAAGGCGGACGGCCTCATCCACCCCGACGACCCGTCCTACTTCTACGGCTGGGGCATCCGCCGCAACCCGCGCACGATGATCGGCGTCGACCGCCGCGGCCGTTTGCTGCTGGTCGAGGTGGACGGCCGGTACGCCGCGCACAGCGAGGGGCTGACCATCCCGGAGGCGGGCGAGCTGATGAGGTCGCTGGGCGCGGTCGAGGCGATGAACCTGGACGGCGGCGGTTCGTCGACCATGGTGGCCGACGGGCAACTGGTCAACACCCCGTCCGACGCGACCGGCCAGCGCCCTGTGGGCGACGCGGTCGTCGTCCTCCCGGGCAAGAACACCCGCTGATCGAACGGCCCGGCCACGGCCGGCCGGGCCGTTCACCGGGCACTCGCGCCGGGACTGCCCCACGAGCGTCCCTGGGCCGCGCAGCGTTTCGGCCCGGCGGCACCACGGCGAGCCCGCCGCAGCGGAGGCACACCGCCCGGGTGGCACGTCGGGGGCCGGTCGGGGGCGAGGCTGGGGCTCTGTGACGTCGGCCTACGTCCGCGCGCCCCGGGGCGCCCACCGGTCGGGGTGTATGGGGTGTGATCCGGTGCGTTGGGGTCGGGGGTGTGTCCGGCTTCGCGATGTCGGCCGATGTCCACGTGCCGGAGATACCTACTGGTCGGAACGAGGTGATACCGGCCTCGCGGGAGCGGGCCGCCGGCGTACCGGCTGAGCCGTCCGAGGCGTCGGTCGACGTCCGCGTGCCCGCTAGGTGCGCTGTCCGGGAATGCTGGTGGCAGGCGACATGCCCTGGGTGGTGCTTGAACGAGGGGAGTGCCTTTTGGTCTCGGTGTGGATTGCGGCATCTGCACCGGCGTCCGGGAGGCTCTCATGTCCCGCCGTGTTGCCCCGCTGACCCTGACCGGCGGTCTGCGCCTGGCCCATTGTGTCGTCGGGGACGGCCGGCCGCTACGCCGGGCGCTTCGGCGTCCGCCACATCACCGTCGCGCGCTGGGCTGCTCGCTACCGGCAACGAGGTGCCGCCGGCGTGCGTGACCGTTTCAGCCGCCCACATCACCGCCCGAGCCGGACCCCATCGCAGGTCGATGCTCACGTCATTGCGCTGCGCCGGGCGCACCACATCACCGTCGCACGCTGGGCTGCCCGCTACCGGCAACGAGGTGCCGCCGACATGCGTAACCGCTCCAGCCGCCCACATCACCGCCCGCGTCAGACCCCATCGCAGGTCGGAGCTCACGTCATAGCGCTGCGCCGGGCACACCACACCGCCACCGCACGCTGGGCTGCCCGCGCCGGAGTCGCGCCCTCCACCGTTCATCGCATCCTGACCCGCCACGGCATGTCGCCCCCGAACGGCCTGCGACCGGGTCGCCGGTGAACCCATCCGCCGCTACGAACACGGACCATCCCGGTGACCTGATCCACATCGACGTCAAGAAACCCGGCCACATCCCCAACGACGGCGGGCACACGACGCCCAGTCGCGCGGCCGTAAGAACCGGTCACGTGACGGCGTCGGCTACCCGTACCTCCACACCGCCCTGGACGATCACTCCCGCCCGGCCTACACCCAGACCCTCACCGACGAGACCACCGCCACCCGCACCGCGTTCCCTGAGACACGCCACGGCCTGGTTCACCGCCCCCGGCCATCCAGCGGGTCCTGACCGACAACGCCTGCACCTACACCCAGCTCCACATCAACCCTCGCCGGACCCCGCGCTGGCCGCCTCAGACCAACGGCGAGGCCAACCGATTCCACCTCACCCCGGCCAACGAATGGGCCTACCACCAGCCCTACACCTCAAGAACTGAACAGCAAACCGCCTTCCCCCACTGACTGGACTGGTACAACCACCACCGACCCCACACCAGCATCGGCGGCCAGCCGCATCACCAACCATTCCGGACAGCACACCTAGTCGGGGCGTCCGGGTACGCGGGGCCTATGGGGGGTGGCACGGTCGGTGGTACGCGGAGGCAGGACGTCGCCCGACGTCGCGGCGTCGGGCGGTGGGAACAGGACGCGGGAGATGACGCGCACCGCGTCCGGGATCTGAGTGGCGGGGCTGATCGGCTCGCCCCAGGACCACCACCACATCAGGCTCTCGTCGCCATGCGGGACGGGCATGCAGCGGACGGTGTCGGTCCGGCTGGCGTGGCCGCCGGGGGCGCCGACGCGGACCCGGGTCGGCGCCAGCACCTCGGCTTCCAGGCCCGCTTTCGCGCAGTCATCCGCGAGTTTCTCGGCGAGCAGATGAACGTCGTAATTGGTCATTTGGGCATCACTCCATCTCCCGGCGACCTTTGCGGCCGGGATGCCGATGTCCTGTAATGGAGAGCATGCACGAGGTAATGCCATTTCGGTAGCGCCGCAAGTTCCGGTGGTCATACGGTGATCGCATGGACGCCGACGTTCTTCCCAAAGCCCTAAAAGCGATCATGTCTCGGCACGGATGGTCGCAAGTGGAACTCGCCGCCGAGCTGGGTGTGTCGCAGTCGTGGGTCTCCCAGACATCCCGCGGTGTGAAAGACAGCGGCATCGCCAAGGTGCAGCGCCTTCTCGACCGCATTGGGTGGGAAGTTCGCATAACCCCCAAAACGGAGAACGATGCCGTGAAACGTAGACATTTCGTCTCGGCGGTCGGATCGATCGCCTTCGTGCCATCCCCAAAAATCGCGCCATATCAAGACCCGGAATATGTGCGCGCACTCGCCGAGCGGCTTGCCCAAGATCGATATGAACAAGGTGGAATGCCGGTTGCTTCCACTGCGCTGCGACATCTGAAGAAAGTCGGATTTGTGATCTCCGGTAAAGATCGCAAGCTTCAGTCCGCCGCATCCGATCTCGCCTGCGAGGCCGCACGGATCTTCTATGACTCCCGCCGGTACGACGTGGCCGAGCGCGCCGGGTCGTTCGCCTTCGAACTCGCGCGGCGCTCCGGCGATGTCAACGGCCAGGCCGCCGCCTGCAGCGCGCTGAGCCGCATCAGCATCGACCGCGGCCACGGCGACCGGGGGATCATGTACGCACGTCAGGGCCTGGCCCTGTCCGACCTGTCCCCGTCGCAACGCGCGTGGCTGAAGCTCCGGATGGCGCGCTCGCTGGCGCTGGTCGGCGGGCAGGAACGCGCGGCCCGCCACCGCCTGGCCGAACTCGGTGACACCGAAGGACTCTCCCCGTACGAGAAGGCCGACATGAAGGGGAACGTCGGCGTCGCGCTGGCCGGCATGCGGGCGTACCGCGACGCGCACGCGGCCATCGCCGAGGCCGTCGCGCTCAGCGGGCAGTGTTCACCCCTCCTGCTGGTGGCCTACAAGGCGTGGCAGGCCGAGGCGGCGCTGGCGGCGTCCGAGCCGCTGATGGCCGCCGAGCACATGGCGGCGCTGGCCCGCATCTCCCCGATGGTCTCCTCGGCCCGGGTGAACGCCCACATCGCCGGCATCCTCGGCATGGCGGCGCGCTGGTCCGACGTCCCGGAGCTGCGCCAGGCGCGCGAGCACCTGCACTCGGTACAGCCGGACTGAGCCCTCCCGCCGGGCCGACGACCTGCGGCGTCTCCCCGACGACACGCCGCGCGCCCGGCGGGACGGCAGGTGAGCCGGGCCCGGTCCAGCCGGCACGTGCTCTCCCCTGAGATGACCTCACCCGAGACCGGCACCTGCATCGGCCCGGCCTGAGGGCGAGATGAACCGCCTGCCAACCCATCTCCTCCAGCAACAGCCGGACGGCCGCCAACGCCGGGATCATGTCGCGCTCGACCCCCGCCACCGACGGCTCATCCGGTACGCCGACGGCCCGCTCCCGCAAGGCCCCCATCGCGCCGTTCACCGCGAACACGCATGTCGCCTCGGTACCGTGGCGGACCGCCCCAGCGCGGACGCGTACCCGCCGTCCCGGGCGAACGGCCCCTCGACCACGTCGCAGACCGCACCGCCCGACGCGGCGAGCCCGGCACGGAAGCCGTCGACCCGCTCGCGCGCGGCTAGGGCCTGTCTCGAAGTGGTTGGGTCGTGGGTTTTCCACAGCCGTGGGTGTGGTCTTTCTTTGGCGTGTGGGGTGGCTTGACAATGGAAGTGGGGTCGGCGCCCCCTGGGAGGGCGGGGAGTGTCTGGGAGGGCGGGGAGTGTCTGGGAGGGCGCGGGGAGTTCCCGGACGGAGGCTAAGGCCGGGCGTCCTGCCCGAGTCCGGTCGGCGCCCGTCTGGACGCGCCGTGGGGGGGTTCCATCCGTCCTGGCCGACGTACGCCGCCCGGGCGCCCCGGCGCCGCGCCCAGCCACGACGTCATCCGCAGGTTAATGGTGCGGCTGCCGACGAGGACGATGGCGCGGACCCGCTGCGTCGCGGCGTACTCGATCTCGCGGAACGGTGCCGAGGACGACGATCGCGCCCTGCTCCTCGGCGGCCCGCGTCACGCTCGCGACGATCGAGGAGAAGTACGAGCCGGCGATGTCGTGCACCAGGAGTCCGGCGACGTCCAACCCGCGCGCGCGTGCGGGTTCGCGGTGCAGGACAGGCGGGCCGTGGCGTCGAGGACCTTCGCCCGCAGCTCCGGGCCTACCGCGCGGGTGCTCTTGCCGCGCACGCGGGAGGCGGCGGCACACCGGCGACCCGGGCGACGTCGTCGAGCGTCGCGTGCTCCACGCGGGCCCGCGCCCGGGTCCTCGGTCAGCCTCCAGAACCAGGTGCGGTCCGGCGGAAGGCCCGGTGAGGCCACCGTGGTCCGGCGCCGGGGCGGCACGGGGAGCCTCAGCTCACAGCGGATCCGCCCTGGGCGTAGAGCGCGTCCCGCCGGCACCGGGGCGGCCTAACGTCGGCGCATGGACGTCGTCGCGCTCACTCCCAGGCTGACCTTTCTCCGCTTCCCCGTCGGGCACGTCTACCTCTGGGCGGAACCCGACGGGCTCACGCTCGTCGACGCCGGGCTCCCCGGCTCGGCGCCGGAGATCGCCGACGCGATCCGTGGGCTCGGGCGCCGCCCCGAGGACGTGCGCCGGCTGGTTCTGACCCACTTCCATGAGGATCATGTCGGCTCCGCCGCCGCGATCGCGGCCTGGGGCGAGGTCGAGGTCGTCGCCCACCGGGACGACGTCCCCTACATCCAGGGCGAGCAGGCCGGGCCCCCGCCGGACCTGCTCGACTGGGAACGTCCGCTGTACGAGCAGGTCACGTCGGGTCTGCCCGCGGACCCGCCCCCGCCGGTCCGGGTCGGCCGCCCGGTCGGCGACGGCGACGTGCTCGACTTCGGGGGAGGGGCGCGCGTGGTCGGCGCGGCGGGACACACGCCCGGCAGCCTGGGGCTCTTCCTGCCCGACTCCGGTGTGCTGTTCACCGGCGACGCCGTGGCGCGCACGCCGGACGGCCAGGTGATCCTCGGTGTGTTCAACGCCGACCAGGCCGGGGCGGCCGCGTCCTTCGCG
>NZ_JBHLZP010000552.1:0-5194 GCF_042429965.1 Actinoallomurus acaciae | reverse complement strand
TGGCGGGCCGGCAGTCCGGCGACCGGCCGCGCAGCCACCTGATCCGCGCCTACCGCGCCGCGCTCGCCGACCCGGTCGTCGCCACCGGGCACGCGCCGGAGTGGGTCTCGCTGCCCGCGCTCGGCGAGGCGTACGTCAGCCCGCGCTGCAAGGCCGCCGAGGTGGGCCCGGGTGACACGCCGTCCGGGCAGGAGTGGTGGAACGCCCACGAGCCGGTGCCGTACGTCGAGAGGTTCCTCGCCGGATACCTCACGCTGCCGCGTGCGGTACGCGTGCCGCTGGTGGTGCTCGGCGAGCCCGGCTCGGGCAAGTCCAAGCTCACCGAGGTCCTCGCCGCGCGGCTGCCCGAACAGGACTTCCTGCCGATCCGCGTCGAGCTGCGCGACGTCGAGGCCGAGTCGCTGATCCAGGAGCAGATCGAGCAGGCGATCTTCCGGCAGGCGGGCGAACGCGTCGCCTTCCACGACCTGCTCGACGCGGCCGGCGACGCGCTGCCGGTCGTCATGCTCGACGGCTTCGACGAGCTCCTGCAGGCCGCCGGGGTCAACCGCTACGACTACCTGGAGCAGGTGCGCGACTTCCAGCGGCGGCAGCTCGCGCTGGACCGCCCCGTCGTCGTGCTCGTCACGAGCCGTACGGTCGTCGCCGACCGGGTGCGGTACCCGGCGGGCAGCATCGCGCTCCAGCTCCAGCCGTTCACGGACGCCCAGGTGCGGCAGTGGCTGGAGGTCTGGCGGCGGCACAACGCCGACCTGCTGCGGGAGCGCGGGCTGCGCCCGCTGACCCCCGAGGCGGCGCTGTCCCACCGCGAGCTGGCCTGCCAGCCGCTGCTCCTGCTCATGCTCGCGATCTTCGACGCGACCGAGAACGCCCTGGTGACCCGCGACGCCGACCTGGGCCGGGCCGAGCTGTACGAGGCGCTGCTGATGGACTTCGCGCTGCGGGAGATCCGCAAGTACCCCGGCAACCAGTCGCTGTCGGCGTCCGCGCAGCGCAAGCTCGCCGAGAACGAGCTGGACCGGCTGGCGATGGTCGCGCTCGGCATGTTCGCCCGCGGGCGCCAGAGCATCTCCGACGCCGAGCTCGACCGCGACCTGGCGCTCCTGCGCCCGGAGCCGGACGCCGCCGAGCCCGGCGACGAGGCGGCGCTCAGCCTGGCCCAGCGGGCGATCGGCCGGTTCTTCTTCATCCACCGGTCCGAGGCGCACGCCCGCGGCCACCGCACCCGCACGTACGAGTTCCTGCACACGACGTTCGGGGAGTTCCTGGTCGCCTGGCTGACCAACCGGACGCTCGGGGACCTCGTGGCCGTGCACGACCTGGTCCGCGACCGGCCGACCGCGGCGGCCGGGCGGCTCGACGACGGCTTCCTGTTCTCGATCCTGTCGTTCGCGTGCCTGGCGGAGCGGGCGCCCGTGACCGACTTCCTCGCCGCGATCTTCCACGGGCTGCCTCCGGAGACGCGTGACGGCTATCGGGGGCTGCTGCTCGAAGTGCTCGACGGCGCGCTGTACACCCATCCGAGCCGGTCGCATGCGGCGTACGAGCCGGCGCGTCACCCGCTCACCCGCCGCCTGGCCGCCTACTCCGCGAACCTGACGGTGCTGCTCGTGCTGCTGTCCGCCGAGGGCATCGGCGTACGCGCGATGTTCGCCGGCGCGGGCGCCGCCGTCGAACGCTGGACCGAGCACGCGCACCTGTGGAAGGGCCAGCTGACCGCGTCGGAGTGGAGCGGCCTGATGAACACCGTGCGGGGACGGGTGAGCCGCGGCGAGGCCGGTGTCGACGTCACCCTGACCCGCGAGGACGGCTCGCCCGCGCGCCTGCTGGACACGTTCGTCATCGTGCCGCCCGGCTCGACGACCGACACCACCGACTACGACGTGCTCCTGTCGCACGACCCGAAGGCGTACGACCTCGCCGTGCCGGCCTCGAGCTACCTCGGCCTGTCGATCAGGGAGATGGCGTTCCTGCCGAACTGGCACACGGGGATGCTGCTGTTCCAGGCCGTGCCGTTCCTGCAGGCGATGGGCGAGCAGATCCGCTGGCGCCGGGGCGAGGACGGCGCGGTCCTGCCCGCGTACCTGCTCTCGCTGCTGGACTACGCCAAGGAGACGCCCGCGTGGGAGCGGGTGGGTTACTACGCGCCCTGTTTCGAGGCCCTGCCGACGTTCCCGGCGCTGGTCCGGCCGGTCCTGCTCCGGCTGCGCGAGGACGCGCGCTCGCTCCCGGTCGCGACGACGGTCGACCTTCTCCGCGAGGCCGCCTGCGTGCCGCCGTCGGAGGCCTACGTCGACATCGTCAACGACCTGTGGGCCCGTCACTCGGGCAAGACCTCCCCCGGCATCGGCGGCCGGGGGATGGTCATCGCGTTGGTGCGGGCGCTCCGGCAGAAGTGGCCGGACGCCGACCTGGACGGGCTGGCTCCGGGCCTGCGCTCGGCCACATTCGGCCGGCGCCGCCCGGAGTCGTGACCTTCTCGCTCAGGCGCACAGCGCGCGCCGGGCGAGCCTGAACCCGATGTCCAGCCCGAGTTGCGTCCAGACGCCCGCTCCGAAGGCGCCGGCGATGGCCAGCGCGATCGGCTCGAGGAACGGAAGCAGTGCGCGCATCGCCGCGGCGAGGTCGCCGGGGATGCTGAAGACGATGGTCATGACGGACCTCCCGTCTCCGCGCCCGGGGGCGCGGCGCCGGACCCGTCACGCGTCAGCGGTGGCGCATGCCGGGTGCGACGGATCGTCGCCGGTGGGACACCGGCCGAGATGACAGGAACTCAAATCCATCTCACCTCCTCAGAGCATGCGTCACGCCTCGCGTTGAGGCGCCGTTTTCAGTGAAACCGCAGTTCACCGGGCTTGTCAAACGATTGCGCGAATAGGAGGCGATCGGGACCCCGGCCGTGGTCCGACGGGGTAGGCACCCTGCATGTCCGCTGGCTACGGCGGTTCGCTGTCCACATTTCGGCGTTCGCCGATACGGCGCGCGATCGGTCGCGGGTCCATCTTCCGGCGCCTCGACTGGGTGCTGCTGAGCGCCGTTCTCGGGCTGACCTGGCTGGGCACGCTGCTCGTCTGGTCGGCCACCCGGCCGGGGCTGGTCCAGGCCGGGCGCGACCCGGAGAGCTACCTGAAGAAGCACCTGCTGACCGTGGCGGTCGGCCTGCTCCTGGCGCTCGGGGTGTCCATGCTGGACTACCGGCTGGTCCGCGCGTACGCGCCGGTGCTCTACGTCGCGTCCTGCGTCGGGCTCGTGGCCGTGCTCACGCCGCTCGGCTCGACGATCAAGGGCCACCACTCGTGGATCGAGGTGGGCGGCGGCTTCCAGCTCCAGCCGGCCGAGTTCGGCAAGGTCGGGCTGGTGATGGTGCTCGCGGTCCTGCTCGGCGAGCCACGCGACGGCCACAGCGAACCCGGCACCGGCGACCTGCTCGCCTCCCTCGTGCTCGCGGGCGTGGTCGTCGGCCTGATCGTCATGCAGCCGGACCTCGGCACGACGATGGTCCTCGGCGTGCTGATCCTGGCGATGGTGGCGGTGTCCGGGGTCTCCCGGCGCTGGCTGTTCGCGCTGTCCGGCGGAGCCGTGGCGGCGGCCCTCGGCGGCTGGCAGCTGCACGTGCTCAAGCCGTACCAGGTCGACCGGTTCATCGCCTTCGCCTACCCGGCCGCGGACCCGAAGGGCGTCGGATACAACGCCGCGCAGGCGCGTATCGCGGTGGGCTCGGGCGGACTGTTCGGCCGCGGGCTGTTCCGCGGCCCGCAGACAGCCGGGCACTTCGTGCCCGAGCAGCACACCGACTTCATCTTCACCGTGGCCGGGGAGGAGCTCGGTTTCATCGGGTCCGCGCTGATCGTCGCGCTCCTCGGCCTCGTGGTGTGGCGTGCGCTGCGCATCGCGATCAACTGTGAGAACAGCTTCGGCGTCCTGCTGGCCGCGGGTGTCGCGTGCTGGCTGGGCTTCCAGGCCTTCGAGAACATCGGCATGTGCCTCGGCCTGATGCCGATCACGGGCGTGCCCCTGCCCTACCTGTCGTACGGCGGGTCGGCGACGCTCGCCAACATGGTCGCGCTGGGCCTGCTCCAGGCGGTCCACGTACGGCGGCGCACGTTCGCCTGACCGGAACCACGCCGACTCGCGATATTTCTCGTCATTCCCGTGGCCATGAGGCGCACCGTGATCTACAGTCACGATATATCTTGACTGAGAGGAACCGCGATGAGCCGTATCGGCACTGCCCTCATCGACCGCCTGTACGTCCGCGGCACTGTCGTCGCGGTCGAGCCGGCCACCCCGCGCATGCGCCGGATCGTGATCTCCGCACCGGGCCTCGACTGGAAGCCGGGCCAGCACGTGTGCGTCGCGGCGGGCGGGCCGATGACACGCCGCGCGTACTCCATCTGGGACTACGACGGCGCCTCGATCGAACTGCGCGTGCTCGACCACGGCGACGGCCCCGGCGCCCGCTGGGCCCGCGCCGTACGCCCGGACGAGGAGGTCCTCTTCGGCCGGCCCGAGGGCACCCTGGTGACGCGGCCGTCGCCGTACCACGTGTTCGCCGGCGAGGAGACCGCCGCGGTGGCGTTCGGGCCGATGCTGCGGGCGCTCGAAGACGCGCCGGTGTACGGCGTCATCGAGGCGGACACCCCGGACGACCGGCTGCCGGTGGACCTCACGTGGCGCTTCCGCGAGGGTGCGCCCGCCGCCTCGTCGGCGACCCTCGTCGCGGCGGTGCGCGAGCTGTCACTGCCGGACGAGCCGGGCACCGCCTACGTCGCGGGCGAGGCACGGACCGTCCAGGCGGTACGGGCCCACCTCGTGCGCGAACGCGGCTGGCCGCGCCGCTCAGTGATCACCAAACCGTTCTGGACGCCCGGCAGGAAGGGGCTGGACTGACCCCCAGCCGTGAGGGGTGGAGATTCCTTCCACCCGCGCGCACTCGTGTGGCAGAGCCTTCGTTTCCCGGGACGGGCAGGGCGGGAATCAATGCACTGTCACCGGCCAAGAGATCCGATCCGCGCCCGGCCCGAATGCCGGGACGCGCTCTCGCGAGATCAAAGGTAGGTTCGAAGGCCACCCAGACCAGGAGGTTCGATGCAGGCCGCCGACCGCACGCGCAGGTCGCCGCTGGCCTGCCTGCTGGTCGCGCTGGTCCTCGCGCTCGGGCTGAGCGGCGCCGCGCAGGCGGGCGCCGGCGCGG
>NZ_JBHLZP010000551.1:0-5200 GCF_042429965.1 Actinoallomurus acaciae | reverse complement strand
GCGCTCACCAGCGCCGCCGCGGTCAGGTGCCTTCCGTCGCCGGCGGGCAGCGCCAGCCCCGCGACCGTGGTGAAGCCGATCGCCCCGGCGGCCAGGATGATGCCCGCCGCACGGTCTCCGAGCGCACGTGAGGCGGCGGCCGCGCCGAGCAGCAGGACGACGCTCGCCGCTCCGGCCGTCAGCGCCGCCAGCGTTCCCGTACCGCTCATCGGCGCGACCGCCATGCCGACGGCGAGCACCGTGCCGACCAGCCCGAGTACGAACCGTCGTGTCGTCTCCGGCCGCCACCGGTCGGGCCGGTCCGCGGTCCCGGTGGCCACGCCGTCCACCAGATCGTCGAAGTCGACCGGCGGCAGGTGGTCGGCGCGCGGTCGCAGGTGCAGGACGTCACCGTCGTACAGGCCCAGAGCGGCCGTGCCGAGGTCCTCGTCCAGGGGCGGCTCGCCGAGCCGCTGCAACACCCAGCCGTCATGTCCGAAGCCGGCCGCGGCCAGCTCGGGTCCCAGGTGCTCCAGGAACGTGGGGAGCAGATCGGCGACCGGAACGTGTGCGGGAACGGCCAGCTCGATCCGGGAGGCCGGGCCGCAAATCGTCAGCCGGCACATCTCGCCGGAGCCCAGTGTCTGCGGAGTCGACATGCCCAGAACACGGCTGCCGGTTCGCAGAGAGTTCACTCGCCGGAAACACAAGCCGACTCGAAACCCTCCGGCGGCCGGCATCCGTGGCTAAGGGAGAGGGGTCACGACGACGCCCCGGGAAGGACCTGAGCCCGTGAGTACCACGCTGTTCCGGCGACCGCCCCGGCAGTCACCGCCCGAGATGCCCGGCGGCGAGCTGTCGCTGCAGGAGCCACCGGTGCTGCCGGAGGCGCCGACCGGCAACCTCGGCATGCTGCTCATGTACCTGCCGATGGCGATCGGCTCGAGCATGACGATCCTGCTCTTCGTCTCGCCGTCCAGGCCGGGCCTGGGCCTGCTGGCCGCCGGGCTGATGGCGATGACGTCGATGACGATGGTGTTCGGCCAGGTCGGGCGGGCGACGAGCGAACGCAAGCGGCGGATGCGCGGCGAGCGCCGCGACTACCTGCGCTACCTGGCGCAGACCCGCAAGAAGGTGCGGGCCGTCGCGACGGCGCAGCGCGAGTCGCTGGCGTGGCAGCACCCCGACCCGGCCGGGCTCTGGTCGGTGGCGATGAGCGGCCGCCTGTGGGAGCGGCGCCCGACCCATCCCGACTTCGCCGAGGTGCGCATCGGCACCGGCCCGCAGCGGCTGGCGATGACGATGACCCCGATGCAGACCAAGCCGGTGGAGGACCTCGAACCCCTGTGCGCACGGGCGCTGCGCCGGTTCATCCGGGCGTACACGACCGTCACCGATCTGCCGGCCGCGGTGTTCCTCCGCGGGTTCGCCCAGCTACGGCTGCGCGGCGACGAGACGGCCGGGCGCGAGCTGATCCGCGCGCTGCTGGGGCAGCTCGTCACCTTCCACTCGCCGGACGAACTGCGGGTCGCGGTGTGCGCCGCGCCCGAGCACGCCGAAGAGTGGGACTGGGCCAAGTGGCTGCCGCACAACCAGCACGGCACCGAGCAGGACGGCGCGGGTCAGGCACGGCTGTACGCCGACGGCATCGACGCGCTCGACGCCCTGCTCTCGACGGAGATGGAGGGCCGCGGGCGGTTCGAGCCCGGGGCCACGCCCACCCGCGACGAGCCGTACGTCGTCATCGTCGTGGACGGCGTGGAGGTGCCGGCGGAGTCGCGGCTCGCCGGCACCGGGTACCGCAACTCGATCGTGCTGAACGTCTCCTCGGGCCTGCCGATGAGCCCGGGACGCGGCACGCTGCGGCTGGACGTCACCGACGAGGCGATGGAGATGGTGCGCTTCGACCGGGGCGGTGAGGAGATCCGCACGTCGCTGGGGCGGCCCGACCGGCTCAGCGTGCCCAGGGCGACCGCGCTGGCGCGGACGATCTCCCCCTTCCGGCTCGGCGCGACGGCCGACGTGGCCGAGCCGATGCTCACCGACTTCGACCTGGGCACGCTGCTCGGCGTCGGCGACCTGGACGCGCTGGAGCCGTCCCGGGTGTGGCCGCGCGCCGACGGCCCGGACCGCCTGCGCGTGCCGATCGGCATCGCCGAGGACGGCAGCCGGGTCGAGCTCGACATCAAGGAGTCCGCTCAGGGCGGCATGGGCCCGCACGGCCTGCTGATCGGCGCGACCGGGTCCGGCAAGAGCGAGCTGCTGCGCACGCTGGTGCTGGCGATGGCGATCACGCACTCCTCCGAGGTGCTCAACTTCGTGCTCGTCGACTTCAAGGGCGGCGCGACCTTCCTCGGGCTGGACGGGCTGCCGCACACCTCGGCGGTGATCACGAACCTGGCCGACGAGGCGCCCCTCGTGCAGCGCATGCAGGACGCCCTGCAGGGCGAGATGATGCGCCGCCAGGAGCTCCTGCGGCGGGCGGGCAACTACAGCTCGCTACGGGAGTACGAGGCGGCCCGCGCGAACGGCGCCCTGCTCGACCCGCTCCCCACGCTGTTCGTCGTCGTGGACGAGTTCAGCGAGTTGCTGGCCTCCCACCCCGACTTCTCCGAGCTGTTCGTGATGATCGGCCGGCTCGGCCGGTCACTGGGCGTCCACCTGCTGCTCGCGTCACAGCGCATCGACGACGGGCGGATGCACAAGCTGGAGAGCCACCTGTCGTACCGGATCGGGCTGCGGACGTTCTCGGCCATGGAGAGCCGCTCGGTGATCGGCGTGCCCGACGCGTACCAGCTGCCGAACGCCCCCGGCAACGGCTACATGCGCTCCGACGTCGCGACGCTCGTCCGGTTCAAGGCCGCGTACGTCTCCGGCCGCTACCGCCGGCGGACCGCCGAACAGCGCCAGGAGGAGGTGCGCCGCCAGGTCGTGCCGTTCAGCTCGGCGCACGTCCAGGTGCCCGCGGCGCCGCCGGCGCACGAGCCCGTTCCGGCGCTCCCCGGGACGCCCTCGGCCGACGAGCACGTCGAGACCCTGCTGCAGGTCGCCGTCGCGCGGCTGCGGGACGCCGGCCCGCCGGCCCACCAGGTGTGGCTGCCGCCGCTCGCCGACCCTCCGACGCTGGACCAGGTGCTCCCGCCGCTGGTGCCCGACCCGGACCTCGGCCTCACCCCGGCGACCTGGCCGGGACGCGGCGGTCTCGTCGTGCCGGTGGCGGTCGTGGACAAACCGTACGAACAGGTGCGCGACCTGATGATGGTCGACCTGTCCGGCGTCGGCGGACACGTCGGCATCGCCGGCGGCACCCAGGCGGGCAAGAGCACGCTGCTGCGCACGCTCATCTCGGTGCTGGCGCTCACCCACACCCCGGTCGAGACGCAGTTCTACTGCGTGGACCTCGGCGGCGGGACGCTGTCGACGCTGTCGGAGCTGCCCCACGTCGGCGGCGTCTCCGGGCGGATGGACACCGAGCGGATCAGCCGGACCATCGCCGAGGTGCAGGCCGTGCTGAGCCGCCGCGAGCGCCTCTTCGCCGAGCACGGCATCGAGAACATGGCCGCCTACCGTGCCCTGCGGCGGGAGGGAGACTTCGCCGACGACCCGCACGGCGACGTGTTCCTGGTCGTCGACGGCTGGGCGTCGCTGCGGGCCGACTTCGAGGAGCACGACGGCCCGATCCGGCAACTCGCCGCGCGGGGCCTGACGTACGGCGTGCACCTGATGGTCAGCTCCGGCCGCTGGTCCGACATCCCCAGCGTGCTGCGCGACCAGCTCGGCACCCGGCTGGAGCTGCGCCTGGGCGACGCGATCGACTCGGTGATCGACATGCGGGCGGCCGGGCGGGTGCCCCGTACGCCGGGCAGCGGCCTGACCATGGACAAGATGAACTTCCTGGCCGCGATCCCCCGGATCGACGGCCGGTCGCGTACGGACGACCTGGCGGACGCGACCCGGATGATGGCCGAGAGCGTGACCGACTCCTGGGAGGGGCCGGTCGCGCCGCCCGTACGCATGCTGCCCGCGGTGCTGCCCGCCGGTCGGCTGCCCGGCCCGGAGGGCCACATGCGGGTGGCGCTCGGCTGGGGCGAGGCGGACCTGGCCCCGGTCTGGCACGACTTCGACACCCAGCCTCACCTGACCGTCCTCGGCGACACCGAGAGCGGCAAGACCGGCGTGCTGCGGCTCATCGCCGAGGCCATCCCACGCGCGTACCGCCCGGGCGAGGCCGAGGTGATCGTGATCGACTCGCGCCGCGCGCTGCTCGAGGCCGTGCCGGAGGAGTACCGGCGGGGCTTCGCGTTCTCCTCCTCGGCCGCGGGCGAACTGGTCGAGAGCATGGCGACCCGGCTGCGCGAGCGGATGCCCGGCGCCGACGTGACCCCGGCTCAGCTCGCCCGGCGCGACTGGTGGGAGGGCCCGGACGTGTACATCATCGTCGACGACTACGACCTGCTCACCGGCCCGATGGGCGGCCCGCTCAACGCGCTGATCGACCTGCTGCCACAGGCGGCCGACATCGGCCTGCACGTGGTACTGGCCCGAAACGCGGCCGGCTCGGGCCGCCTGTCGATGGACGCGGTCGTACGGCGGCTGCAGGAGTCCAACACACCGGACCTGGCACTGTCCTGCCCGCCGAACGAGATGCCGCTGCTGAACGGCATGCGCCCCCGGCAGTTCCCACCGGGACGCGGTCTCGTGGTGACGCGCCGCAGCGCCACCCAGCTCCAGGTCGGCTGGCTCTCACCGGGAGACCACCGATGACGGGGCCGTACGCGACTCCGGCCGACGGTCGCCGTCGCTTCGGCCGGGGCGCGCTGACCAGCGTCCCGGTGCCAGCCCCAGGCAGCGGTCCAGCGCACGACAGAAGACCACCGACGACGGGGCCGTACCCGACTCCGGCCGACGGTCGCCCTCGGTTCGAGATGGCCGGGATGGGGATGCGTTCGACCGCCGGGAGCGCGCTGACCGGTGTCCCGATACCGATCCGGGCTGCGGTCCAGTGGACGACAGGAGACCAACGATGACCGGGCCGTACCCGACCCCGGCCAGCGGTCGCCGTCGCTTCGGGATGGCCGGGGTGTGGATGCGTGCGGTCGCGGCGGTCGTCGCCGGGGGCGCGCTGACCGGTGTCCCGGCACCGGCCCGGGCTGCGGTCCAGTGCGCGGCGCCGGCGAAGACGGTCGTCCCCGCCGAGCCGTGGGCACAGCGGGCGATGGCC
>NZ_JBHLZP010000550.1:0-5202 GCF_042429965.1 Actinoallomurus acaciae | reverse complement strand
GGCGTCGTGCGGGCCCGGGCGAGAACCGGCTCGTGCAGCAGGGCGTCCGGCAGCGGACCGGCGGTGGCGTTGACCCGGTCTCGCCGCTCGGCCTGGGCGGCGGGCAGGGGCACGTCGGCGGGCCGCTCCCAGGCCTCCTCGGCCCCGGCCAGCCGTTCGACCAGGTCCGTCCAGGCGCCGAACACGTCCTCGGCCATGCCGTCCGGCAGTACCCCTTCCCGGACGTCGAAGGACAGGACGACGGCGTCGCCGCGCTCCATGACCTGACAGTCGATCCAGACCTGCGGGGTCTGGGTGAGGGCGTGCTCCACCTCCCGCAAGGCGCCCTCAGACGACCGGGCCGGGCCGAGAGCGCTCGTGAAGACGACCGGCATCAGCACCGGGGAGCCGGCCCGGTGGGACAGCTCGGCGAGCAGCTCCGAACCGGTGAACAGCGAGTGCTCCAGGTCCTCCAGCAGGCGGGCACCGATGACCCGCGCCCGTTCGGCGAAGGACATCTCTTCGGACAGGTCCACGGCGAGGAGCTCGAGGGAGGTGAAATCGCCGACCACGCGGTCGATGTCCTCGTGCAGCGGGAGCCGGTCCACGGTCGGCACGTTCAGGGTGAAGCGCGGTGCGCGCGACCAGCGGCCGATGGTCTCGGCGTACGCGGTGAGGAGGACGGTCGCCGACGTCAGGCCGTGACGGCGGGCCCGCTCGGCCAGCGCCCCGGCGGCATCGGCCGGAAGCGTCCGCTCCAGGCGGCGGAAGGTCGCGTTCCCCTCGGCCGGCACGGCGGGCGCGGCGGGCACGGCGGGCGCGGCCCATCCCTCCGCGGTGGGAAGCTCGGGGGCGGGTGGCAGCTCTTCCAGGCGTTCGGTCCAGTACGCCCGGTCGCGTGCGTACTCCGGCGTCTCGGCCAGCGCGCGTCGCGCCAGCACGTAGTCGCGGAAGGTGATGCCGAGCGGCGGCAGCTCACCGCCGGCGTACAGCGTCTGGAACTCGGCGATCAACAGCCGGAGACCGGCGTGGTCGACGGCGAGCATGTCGAAGGACAGGTGCAGCACATCGTGCTCGGGTGCGCGGGTGATGTGCAGCGTGAACAACGGCCAGCGGTCGGTGGGCCCGGTGCGCCGCGACAGGCGGGCACGGACGTCTTCGACGGCCGTGTCGTCGCGCGTCTCGGTGACCTCGATGGTCAGGTCGGGGACGTCCGGCAGGACCTGCTGGTAGCCGTCGGGGTGGACGATCACGCGGAGCATGTCGTGCCGGGCGATCAGGGTGCGCCAGGCGGCGCTCACCCGCTCCGGGTCGAGTTCGGCGAGACCCAGCTCGACGTAGGCGTGACAGGCGACGCCGCCGTACGCGTAGGCGTCGGCGCGGCCGATCAGGTAGGCGGCCTGGATGTCGGTGAGCGGAAAGGGCTCATGGCGGTTGTCCGCGTCGTGGCGCAGGACGCGCCGGTCCTCGTCGGCGGCCAAATGCTCCAGGATCGCCGCCTTGTGCGTGCTCAGCTCGGCGCGCCGCGCTTCGGTGAGGTAGCCCTGGGGCGCGCGGAAGCGCAGTCGCCCGTCGTCGGCCCACAGGTGGACGCCGTCGCGTTCGTAGGCGGCCAGCAGTTCGGTGATGTTCACAGCTCTCCGATCTCGGTGTCGTTCGCGGCGACGGCGGCGGCGACCTCGGTCCCGAGGGCGGCGACGGTGGGGGCGGCGAGCAGCCGGCGGACGGGGACGCGGATGCCGAACCGGTGCTCGATCGCGGAGGTCAGCCGGATCGCCGACAGGCTGTCGCCGCCCAGGGTGAGGAAGTCCGTGTGCCGGTCTCGTACGGGGGTGGGAAGGACGGTGTCCCACAGTTCGGCGAGGGTGGTCTCGACCGGGCCCTGCGGCGGCTCGGACGCGGCCCGTGGATGCGATGGGTCCCGTTCGGCGAGGTCGGCGAGTGCCCGCCGGTCGACCTTGCCGTTGCCGGTCAGCGGCAACGCGGGCAGGACCCTCACCCGGGAGGGCACGGCGTAGGGGGCCAGCCGCCGGGCGAGCCACGGCCGGAGCCAGGTCTCCACCGGCCGGGGGTCCTCGGCGCCGTCCTGGTCGAGCACCGCGAACGCGGCCAGCCGACGCGCCGTGCGCTCGCCCGCGGCCACCACGGCGGCCCGGGTGACGTGCGGATGCGCCTCGATCGCGGCCTCGACCTCGCCCGACTCGATCCGGTGACCGGCGATCTTCAGTTGCCCGTCCATCCGGCCGAGGAACTCCAGCAGCCCGCCGGGCCGGTACCGGCCCAGGTCACCGGTGCGGTACCAGCGCCGCCCGTCGTGGTGGACGAACCTCCGCGCCGTGTGCTCGGGATCCGCGAGGTAGCCGTCGGCCAGGCCCGCTCCCCCGATCCACAGCTCGCCCGCGCACCAGTCGGGGCAGTCACGGCCGCCGGGACCCGCGACCCGGTACCGCTGGCCGGGGAGCGGATGGCCGTAGGGGATGGACGGCCAGCCGGGATCGAGCTTGTCGACGGTGAACGTGTTGGACCAGATCGCGGCCTCGGTGGCGCCTCCCATGGCGACGAGGCGGCAGCCGTGGGCGGTGCGCTCGCGCAGCCGGCCCGGCAGGTCCAGCCCGATCCAGTCTCCGGAGACCAGCACGGTGCGCAGGCCGTGCAGGGCGCGGCCGTTCCGCGGGGCCCGGTCGCCGGCGTCGAGGAGCAGGTCGAGCAGGGCCGGCACGGTGTTCCAGACGGTGACCCCGTGCTCGCGGACGAGCGCGGGCCAGTGGTGCGGTTCTCGCCGCTGCTCCTCGGTCGGCAACAGCAGGGACCCTCCGGCGGCGAGCAGGCCGAAGATGTCGTAGACGGACAGGTCGAAGTCGAGTGCGGACAGGGCGAACACCCGATCGCGGGGGCCGACGCCGTGGAGCGTGTTGATGGCCGTCACCGTGTTCCATGCGGCGGAGTGGCTCATCGCCACGCCCTTGGGCTCGCCGGTGGAGCCGGAGGTGAAGATGACGTAGGCGAGGGCGGTGGGCGGCACCGTGCGCGGCCCGTCGGCGGGCTCGGCGGTCAGCGCGTCGTCGACGGTGAGGACCGCGTCTTCGTCCGAGGTCTCGGCCGCGATCGTCAGCCGTACCCCGGCGGCGGCCCTCATGCGGTCGCGCCGGGCGGCCGGCTGCTCGACTCCGATCGGGACGTAGGCCGCACCGGCGGCGAGGACGCCCAGCACGGCGATGATCTGTTCCGGTCCCTTGGGCAGCGTGACCGCGACCAGGTCACCCTCGCCCACTCCGCGCTCCGCCAGGGCGGTCGCGGTGCGCAGGGCGGCGTCGGCCAGCGCGCCGTGGTCCACGGTGCGGCCGTCCGCGGCGACCAGCGCGGTCCGGCCCGGTTCGGTGGCGGCACGCTCGAAGAACGCCTCGTGCAACAGGCGGGGCTCGTTCGGGCGCGTACGGTTCAGCGCGGCACGCGCCCGCCGCTGGTCGGCGGGCACCAGGTCGGGGATCGGCGCGGTCCAGTCGCCGCCGGCGAGATGGTCCAGCAGCCGGGCGTGGGCGTCGGCCATGGCGTCCAGCACGCCGTCACAGAACAGCTCCTCGACGGCGTCCCAGGTGACCACCAGCTCACCCGACTCCTCCGTGACCTGGTGGTCCAGGCAGACCTGCGGTGTCTGCGAGACACCCCAGACCTTCGGCGGGAACCCCGCCGCGGTGTCGGAGAGCGCGGCGTCGCCGATCCCGAGCGCGCTGGTGAACACCACGGGCGCGGCCCCGTCGAGCGTCCCGGTGCGGCGGGCCAGTTCCCGCAGCAGCCAGGAGGCCGGTACGGCGTGGTGGTCCAGGTCCTCGGCCTGACGGCGCTGAAGCTCCTTGACGGCCGTCAGCCATCCCCGGTCCGAACGCCGGTACGCGGCCGGTGCCAGACCGGTGAAGTCGCCGAGGACACGGTGGACGTGCGGGTGCACCTCGCGCCGGTTGAACAGGGTCAGGGTGACGGCGACCGCGTCGCTCCCGCTCCAGGTCGCCAGCACCTCACCGTACGCGGCGAGCAGCACCGTGGACGGGGTCAGCCCGTGTCGTGCGGCCGTGTCCTTGAGGGCCTGCCAGCGGGCCCGGTCCAGGCACCGCCGACGCCGGGTGAAGCGCGGGGTCTCCACGAACACCGGGTCGCGGTCGAAGGGCAGCGCCGGGGCGGGCGGCAGCTCCTCCAGCCTCCGGCTCCAGTGCGCGCGGGCGCGCTCCCGCGCGCGGGGGTCGGGTGCCGGCCCGGTGACGTAGTCGCGGAAACCGAGTTCGACCGGGGGCAGCACGGCGGCCGGATCGGCGTAGAGACGGCCCAGTTCGGCGTACAGCGTCGTGATCGACAACGCGTCCAGGACCAGATAGTCCAGGCCGATGCCGAGCCGGACCCGGCTCGTCCCCGACGGCTCCTGGTAGCGGACCGCGCGTACGTCGAACAGAGGCCAGCGGGCGGGGTCGCGCACCTGGTGCGACATCTCGTCCCGCAGGGTGGCGAGGGCCTGTTCCGCCCCGGCGGCGTCCACGTCGCGGACGCCGATCCGAAACTCCGGGACCTGTTCGAGCACGCGTTGCGCGCCGTCCTCGATGACGGCTCGCAGCATCCCGTGCCTCTCTGTCAGCCTCCGCCAGGCGGCCGTCAGCCGCTCCAGGTCGACGGCCGGGCCGTCGAACTCGCTGTAGTGCCAGGTGCCGACGTTCCCGAGCGTGAACTCGGGCCGGCGGCCGGTGAGGTAGGCGGCCTGGACGTCGGTGAGGGGGAAGGGGTCATGCGCGTGGTGGGGATCCGGCACGACTCCGGCACGGTCTCGATCCTGAGGCGTGACGCTCAGCAGGGCCGCGAAGTCGCGCAGCGTCGGCGCGCCGAACAGCGCGGCCACTCCCCCGCCGCGCAGCCCCGCGGCGCGTAGCCGGGCGATCATCCTGGTGGCGATCAGCGAGTCGCCGCCCAGGGCGAAGAACCCGTCGTCGCGGCCCACCTCCGGCAGGTCGAGCAGCGTGGCCCATATCCGGGCGACGGTCTCCTCCACGGGCCCGCTCGGCGCCTCCCGCCGGACCGGCTGTTCGCCGGCCGCCCGGTTCAGCGCGTGCTGCGCCGCGGCGCGGTCCAGCTTGCCGTTGGCGGTGAGCGGCATCACGTCCTGGACCAGGAGCAGGTCGGGCAGCATGTACGCGGGCAGCCGGGCGGCGGCCCAGGCGCGGAGCGCGTCCGGGTCGGGTCGCC
>NZ_JBHLZP010000549.1:0-5209 GCF_042429965.1 Actinoallomurus acaciae | reverse complement strand
AGGCGATCGAGCGCCTGACCATCAAGGCGGCCGGGCCCGGGCAGCCCGTCGCGGCGCTGTCCGGCGGCAACCAGCAGAAGGTGGTGCTGGCCCGCGCGCTCGCGGGCGACCCGACGGCGCTGGTGCTGCTCCAGCCGACCGCCGGCGTCGACGTACGGGCCAAGGAGACGCTGCTCGGCGCCGCCTCCGACGCCGCCGCGCGCGGTGCCGGCGTCCTGGTCGTCTCCGACGACCTCGATGACCTGCGGCCGTGCGACCGGGTGATCGTCCTGTTCAAGGGCGAGATCGTCGCCGAGATGCCCCGGGGCTGGGCCGACCATGAGCTGATCGCCGCAATGGAGGGCATACGTGAGTGAGCGGAGCGCGGGAACCGGGAACACGGCACCTCCAGCCGTGACTGAGACTGAGACGGTCGCCGCGGCGTCGGCCGGGAGCCGGATCGCCGCGCCCCGGCTCGCGCGTCTGCGCGACCTCGCGCTGGTGCCCGCGATCATCGTGATCGCGATCGTCGGCTACTTCGTCAGCCCGGTGTTCCTGCACTGGGACAACCTCGTCAACGTCCTGCAGCAGCAGTCGGAGATCTCGCTGCTGGTGCTGGCGGAGGCGCTCGTACTGATCTGCGGGCGGATGGACCTGTCGCTGGAGTCGACGTTCGGCCTCGCCCCGGGCGTCGCGGCGTGGCTGACGCTCGCGCCCGGCGTCGCGCACGGCCTCGGCTGGCTGTCCGGCGCGTGGTCGATCCCGCTGACACTGGTCGTCGGCGCGGTCATCGGCGCGGTGAACGGCCTGCTGATCGTGCGGTTCCGCCTGAACGGCTTCATCGTCACGCTCGGCATGCTCATCGTGCTGCGCGGCCTGCTCACCGGCATCACCGGCGGCAAGACGTTCTTCAACCTGCCGAGCTCGATGATCTACCTGGGCAACGCCGTGTGGATCGGCCTGCCGGCCTCGGTCTGGATCTGCCTGATCCTGTACGCCGTCGCGATCGTGGTGACCGGCTACACGCGGTTCGGCCGGTCGCTGTACGCCGTGGGCGGCAACGCCGACGCGGCCCGCGCGGCCGGTATCCGGGTGGACCGGGTGCTGTGGTCGACGCTCGTGGTCGGCGGCCTGCTCGCCGCCCTCGGCGGTCTGCTCCTGACCGGCCGTCTCGCGTCGGTCGCCGCCAGCCAGGGCAACGGCGCGATCTTCACGGTGTTCGCGGCGGCGGTCATCGGCGGCGTGTCGCTGAACGGCGGGCGCGGCACGGTCTTCGGCGCGTTCACCGGCATCCTGCTGCTCTACATGATCCAGAACGTGCTGACCCTGGCCGGTGTCCCGGCTCAGTGGATCAACGCGCTGAACGGCGCGATCATCCTGATCGCCCTGATCATCAGCCGCATCACCTCGGGACAGGCGCAGGACCAGTGATGGAACTGCGCCGACTCGGTGACACGACGGTCGAGGTCAGCGTGCTCGGCCTCGGCGGTGCCGGGTTCGCCGGGCTGTACGAGGCGGTCTCCGACGCCGAGGCCACCGCGACTGTGCGGCGGGCCTACGAGCGGGGGATCCGCTACTTCGACACCGCGCCGCACTACGGCGCCGGGCGGGGCGAGCGCCGTCTCGGCGCCGCCCTGCCCGGGGCGTGCGTGATCTCCACGAAGGTCGGGCGGGTGCTCGTCCCGCTGGGCCCCGGTGAGCCGCCGGAGCCGGCGGGCTTCGCCGACCCGCCGCCGCTGCGCCGCGTCTGGGACTGGAGCGCCGACGGCGTCCGGCGGTCGCTGTACGGGTCGCTGGAGCGTCTCGGGGCCGACCGCGTGGACATCGTCTTCCTGCACGACCCCGACGACCACGAGGAAGAGGTGTACGCCTCGGCGTACCCGGCGCTGGCCGAGCTCCGTAAGGAGGGCGTCGTCCGCGGCATCGGGGCCGGAATGAACCAGTCCGCGATGCCGACCCGGTTCGTCGAACGCCTCGACCTCGACGTCGTCCTGTGCGCCGGCCGCTACACGCTCCTGGACCGGTCGGCCCTGGAGGACCTGCTGCCCGCCTGCGAGCGCCGCGGCACGTCGGTCGTCGTCGGCGGCGTCTACAACACCGGGCTGCTCGCGGGCGGCACCCGGTACGACTACCACCCGGCCCCGCCCGAGGTACGGGCGCGGGTGGCCCGGCTGGAGGAGATCTGCGCCGGGCACGGGGTGCCGCTGCGCGCCGCCGCCCTGCGGTTCCCGCTGCGGCATCCGGCCGTGGCGTCCGTGCTGGCCGGCTGCCGGTCCGCCGCCGAGGTCGACGACAACGCCGACCTGCTCGAACTGGACATCCCCGACGCACTCTGGGACGAGCTTTGATCTCTGTTGACGCGCACCATCACCTCTGGGACACGGCCGTGCGGGACTACTCCTGGATGGACGGTCCGTGGGCCGACCCGATCCGCGGCCGCTTCGACCTCGCCCGCTACGCCGAGCCCGTCCCGGCCCGAGAGAGCGTCGTCGTCCAGGCGGTGACGGACGAGTCGGAGACCCGCGAGCTCCTCACCGCGCCCGTGGGGGGCGTCGTCGGCTGGACCGACCTCACCGCGCCGGACGTGGCCGAGCGCCTCGCGGAGCTGAAGGGCGCCGGGCCGCTCGTCGGCATCCGGCATCTGGCACAGGACGAGCCGGACCCCGGGTGGCTCACCCGTCCGCCCGTGATGCGCGGCATCGCGGCCGTCGGCGCCGCCGGACTCGTCTACGACCTGCTGGTCAGGCCGCCGCAGGCGGCCGCGGCCCTCGACGTGGCACGCCGGCTGCCCGAGGTGTCCTTCGTGCTCGACCACGCCGGCAAGCCGGACATCGCCCACGGCGTGTGGGAGCCGTGGGCGGGCTGGATCACCGAGCTGGCGGCCCTGCCGAACGTCACCGTCAAGCTGTCGGGCCTGGTCACCGAGGCGGGCCCGGACTGGAGACCGGCGGACATCGTGCCGTACGCGCGTCACGTGCTGGCCGCGTTCGGCCCGAGCCGGACGATGTACGGCTCCGACTGGCCGGTGTGCACCCTGGCGGCCACGCCCGCCCAGGTGACCGCCCTGGCCGAAGAGGTGATCCCGGCCGACGCGGCGGCCGAGGTGATGGGCGGAACCGCCCGCCGGGTCTACCGGCTAGGTTGATCTCATGCGCGTCGCGCTCTTTCTCACCTGCGTCAACGACACGCTCTTCCCCGAGACGGGGAAGGCGGTCGTCCGCCTGCTGGAGAGGCTCGGCTGTGACGTCGACTTCCCGCCCGGCCAGACGTGCTGCGGTCAGATGCACTTCAACACCGGCTACCGCGACGACGCGCGGCCGATGGCCCGGCGCTTCGTGTCGACCTTCGGCGGTCACGAGGCCGTCGTCGTGCCGTCCGGCTCGTGTGCGGCGATGGTGCGCGAGTGGTACCCCTCGCTCGGCGTCGAACCGCCCGGCGGGGTCTTCGAGCTGACGGAGTTCATCGTCGACGTCCTCGGCGTGACCGACGTCGGCGCGTACTTCCCGCACACCGTCACCTACCACCCCACCTGCCACTCGCTGCGCTCCCTGAAGGTCGGGTCGCGTCCCGTGGACCTGCTGTCCTCGGTGCGCGGGCTGACGCTCCTCCCGCTCGGCGGGGCGGAGGAGTGCTGCGGCTTCGGCGGGACGTTCTCGCTGAAGAACCCCGCGGTCTCGGCCGCGATGTGCGCCGACAAGGTGCGCGGCGTCCTCGACACCGGCGCCGAGGTGCTCTGCGCCGCGGACAACTCCTGCCTGATGCACATCGGCGGCGCGCTGTCGCGGCAGCGTACGGGCGTGCGGGTGATGCACCTCGCGGAGATCCTCGCCGCCACCGAGGAGGATTCGTGACCGAGGGAACCGGAGGACACGCACCCACGGTCTCCCTCCCGACGGAGGAGGGCCCGTGAACACCTTTGTCGGGATGCCCGCGTTTCCGGAGGCGTCGGCGTCGGCCGTGTCCGACGCGCAGTTGCGGCACAACCTGCGGGGCGCCACCCACACCATCCGCGCCAAGCGTGCCGCCGTCGTCGGCGAGCAGCCCGACTGGGCCGCCCTGCGCGCGGCGGGCGCCGCGATCAAGGACCGCACGCTCCGGCATCTGGACGTCTACCTGGAGCGGCTGGAGGACGCCGTGACGGCGGCGGGCGGCACCGTGCACTGGGCCGCCGACGCCGACGAGGCCAACCGGATCGTCACCGGCCTGGTGAAGGCCACCGGCGAGACCGAGGTCGTGAAGGTCAAGTCGATGGCCACCCAGGAGATCGGCCTGAACGAGGCGCTGGAGGCCGCGGGCATCCGGGCGTACGAGACCGACCTCGCCGAGCTGATCGTGCAGCTCGGCGACGACCTGCCCTCCCACATCCTCGTCCCGGCCATCCACCGCAACCGGTCGGAGATCCGCGAGATCTTCCTTTCGAAGATGGCCTCGTGGGGGCGGCCGGCGCCGGCCGACCTGGCGGACGACCCGCGCGCTCTCGCCGAGGCGGCCCGGCTGCACCTGCGCGAGCGCTTCCTGTCCGCGAAGGTCGGCATCTCCGGCGCCAACTTCGCCGTCGCCGAGACGGGCACCCTCGTGGTGCTGGAGTCGGAGGGGAACGGGCGGATGTGCCTCACGCTCCCCGAGACGCTGATCTCCGTGGTCGGCATCGAGAAGATCGTGCCGACGTGGCGGGACCTCGAGGTGTTCATGCAGCTGCTGCCGCGCTCGTCCACCGGCGAGCGGATGAACCCCTACACCTCGATGTGGACCGGCGCCACCGAGGGCCAGACGTTCCACCTCGTACTCCTCGACAACGGGCGCACGTCGGTGCTGGCCGACGAGGTGGGGCGGCAGGCGCTGCGGTGTATCCGCTGCTCGGCCTGCCTCAACGTCTGCCCGGTGTACGAGCGCGCGGGCGGCCACGCGTACGGCTCGGTCTACCCGGGCCCGATCGGCGCGATCCTGACGCCGCAGCTGCGAGGCATGGCGAGCCCCCTGGAGGAGTCGCTGCCGTACGCCTCGACGCTGTGCGGGGCCTGCTACGAGGTGTGCCCGGTGGCGATCAACATTCCGGAGGTGCTGCTCGACCTGCGCTCCAAGGTGGTCGCACACGGACATCTCGGGCAGCGGGTCGCGATGGGCGCGGCGCGGCGGGTGCTGAACTCGCCGCGGTGGCTGTCGGTGACGCAGCGCTCGGCGGGCCGGCTGCGCCGCTGGACGCCGCGTCGGCTGCCCGGCCCGCTGTCGG
>NZ_JBHLZP010000548.1:0-5210 GCF_042429965.1 Actinoallomurus acaciae | reverse complement strand
CCGCGGGTGCGCGCCATCGCCCCCGAGGGCGGCCGCCGCCGCGTCCAGCGAGCCCGCTCCCCCGGCCTCCAGCCGTGCCACGAGATCGTCGGTGACCAGGTCCAGCGCGGCGAGGTCCGGGGCCGAGAGGGTCAGCAGACGGGGTTCCGCGCTCACGGCGCCACGGCCTCCCGCACCGCCGTGGGCCAGCGCGCGGGATCCAGCCCGTGGCGGCAGAGGAAGGCGTACGCGAGGCGTTCCAGTCCGAACCCCGCGCAGGCGGTGAAGGCCGCGCCCTGGTCGCCGGGAAGGCCAATGCCGTACGACTCCCCGAAGAACCGCTCGTGGAAGTTGAAGGAGCCGACGGCGACGTCACGCCCCGCGTCCAGCGGGAGCCGCAGTTCGTACTTCAGCTCCATCAGCCGCTGGGACAGCAGGCGCTCGGCGGTCCCCGCGGTGGCGAAGAACGGGTCTCCGGCGACCTCACAGCGCCCGCCGAGGCCGAGGTCCTCCATCAGCCCGAAGACGCGCCTCATCAGCCGCTGCCGGGATGCCACGACGTACGGCAGCGGGCCGAGGAAGACGACCTCGCGGATCGTGAAGTCCCACAGCCGCTCCAGCGAGCGCCGATACCGCGACTCGAACCGGAACGACTTGCCCCGAGCGGTCACCGCGAGCGTCGGCTCGGGCAGCGGCCGGTCCGCGAGCTGGTGGTAGGTGTGGAAGCACATGGTCGGCGGCAGACAGTGCTCGGCCGCGCCGCCGTACGCGCGCAGCCCCTCCGCCGGGTCCTCTCCGCCGGCGAGCGCGCCGAGGAACCCGCGGTAGGCGTCCACGTCGCCGTGCAGGCGGGAGGCGAACATCAGGAACTGCGGGAAGGACTCGAAGTAGCCGCTGCGCCGCATCGCGCCGGTCGGGATGAGCGTCGGGTATCGCATCTCGCGAGCGCCGAACTCCTCGACGGCCAGGGCGCGGATCCCGGCGTCGAGGTGGTCCATCAGCGACAGGACCGGCTCGCCCACGGCGACCTGCCCGTCACCCGCCTCCGACGCGATGCCACGGGCCAGCAGCTCGTCGAAGACCTCCCGCGCGTCTCCCCCGGCAGAGCCGCGCCAGACCACCTTGGGGGCGAACACGCGTTGGCCGAGGACGTCGTTGGCCACCACGAAGTGGAGCTTGCGCGTGAGCTCGCCCAGGTCGGCCGGGCCGCGCACGGTCACGTCCACCGCCCGTACCTCCTCCCCGCCGTGGACGAGCGTGAAGGCGGTGATCGCCTCGGCGACGAAGTAGACCCGGCGGGCGAGCTCCTCGGCGTGGACCCCCGGCACCGGCGGGTCGAGCGGGATCCGGTGCGTCCGTGCCGGGGTCATCCGGGCTCACCGCCCGTCTCCCGCGCCGCGCCGCCGGGGTCCCCGGACAGCGCTCCGCGCACCCCGGCCAGTTCGGCCAGGATGCCGCGCTGCACCGCCGAGGTGCCGGCGTAGATCGGGCCGCCGAGCGCGTCGCGGAGTTCCCGTTCGAGCGACGAGTCGGCCACGTAGCCCCGTGCGCCGTGCACCTCGACCGCCGCCATCGCGGTCGACACCAGGCTCTCGCTGATGAAGATCTTGGCGATCGTCGCCTCGGTCAGCGCCATCCGGCCCTCGCGCTTGAGCCAGCCCACCCGGTACAGGAGCAGCCGGGCCAGCTCCAGCCGGATCTTCATGTCCGCGATCTGGTGGGCGACCGCCTGGAAGCCGCCGATCGACCGCCCGAACTGCCGCCGGGCGTTGGCGTGCCGGACGGACTCCTCCAGGAGCCGCTCCATGGCGCCCACCTGCGCGGCGAACATGAGTGACCGCTCCCACTCGATGGTCGAGGTGAAGACCGCGTAGCCCGCGCCCTCACGCCCGAGCACGTTCGCCGCGGGCACCGCGACGTCGTCGAACTCCACCACCCCCATCGGCGTCGTGCGCAGCCCCATCTTCGTCAGCTCCCGCGTCCGGTCGACCCCGGGCAGGTCGGCGGTGACCAGGAACGCCGTCAGCCCGTCCTGCGCCCGTCCCCGGTCGCCGGTACGGGCGAGGGTGACGAACACGTCCGCGACCGGGCCGTTGCTGACGAAGCACTTCGTGCCGCGCAGCCGGTAGTGGTCGCCGTCGCGCTCGGCGGTGGCCCGGAGGCCGAGGACGTCCGAGCCCGCCTCCGGCTCCGTCAGCGCGTGCGCGCCGATGAGTGTGCCGTCGCACAGGGGTTTCAGATAGCGCTTCTTCTGCTCGTCGGTGCCGTGGGTCAGCAGGTAGATCACGCAGCCCCACAGGTGGTTGTTGACCGCGAAGACCAACCCGTTGTCGCGGCAGCCGTACCCGAGGGCCTCCAGCGCGACGATCACGGTCAGCGGGTCCAGGCCCCGGCCGCCGTACTCGGCCGGGACCGGCCAGCCGAGCACGCCGAACGCGGCGCACCGGCGCCAGTCCTCCAGCGGGAAACGCGACTCCCGGTCATCGGCCGCCACGTCGCGCCCCAGTTCCTCCCGCGCGAACGCGATGACCTCGGTGCGGAGCCGCCGCTGCTCGGCGGTCAGTTCGAGGTTCACACGCGACCTCCGGTCTCTCCGGCCGGGCTCGTCGTCCCCTCCCGCTTCCGGCGTACGAAGGAGTCGATCGCCGCGATCGTGGCGAAGTTGGCGAAGTCGAGGTCCGCGCCGTCCGCGTGGACACCGAACCGCCGCTCGATCCACATGATGAGCTGCACGGCGAAGAGGGAGTTCACCAGGCCGGTGCCGAACAGCTCCTCATCGTCGTCGGCCAGTACGCCGTTCGCGTGTTCGGCGACGAACCGGCGGATCTGTTCCCTCGCGTCCTCAGTCACCGCGCTGGTCCCCTCTCGGGATCGCCGGGGCCGCGTGGCCCGGCTCGTAGGAGTGAAAGCCCCGGCCGGTCTTCCGGCCGAGCAGGCCGGCGTCGACCAGCCTGCGCAGCAGCGGGCACGGCCGGTACTTGGGGTCGCCGAAGCCGTCGTGGAGGACGTCGAGCGAGCGGAGCACGGTGTCCAGCCCGATGAGGTCCGCCGTCTCCAGCGGGCCCATCGCGTGCCCGAAGCACTCCTTGAAGAGCCGGTCGACCTCGGCGGCGGAGGCGACTCCCTCGTGGAGGAGGAAGACGGCCTCGTTGACGGTGAGCATCAGGACCCGGTTCGTGACGAAGCCCGGGGAGTCCCCGACGACGACGTGGTCCTTGCCGACATCGTCGAGCAGGGCCGTCGTGCGTTCGATCGTCTCCTCCGACGTGTGGTGGCCGCGGATGACCTCGACGGTCGGCATGAGCGGAGCCGGGTTCATGAAGTGCGTCCCGACGACCCTGGCCGGCCGCCCGGTGAGCGAGGCGACGCGGGTGATCGGGATCGCCGAGGTGTTCACGCCGAAGCAGGCGTCCGGCGGGCAGACGTCGTCGAGTTCCCGGTAGAGCGGGCGCTTGACCTCCCACTGCTCCGTGACGTTCTCGACGACGTACTCGGCCCGGTTCAGCCGCGTCAGATCGGTGGTGAACCGGATCCGCCCGACGACCTCCTCCGGCCGTCGCCTCGGCGCCGACGGCCGGACGAGCGGCATCATCCGTACGTTGCGCGCTATCTCGGTCCGGGCGCGTTCGAGGATGTCGTCGGCGGTGTCGACCAGCACGACGTCGTATCCGCCCTCGGCGAAGAGCTGCGCGACGCCGATTCCCATCGTGCCCGCGCCCACCACGCCCATCCGATGCATCGGGGAACCCCCTCCTCGTCGCGTACGGCCCCTCATCGGGAGGCCAGGCCGCCGATGACGGCGTCGCGCAGCACGCGCAACGCCTCGTCCCGCCGCTCCCGGAAGTAGAAGTGACCGCCGGGCAGCAGCCGGACGGTGACCAGGCGGCGGGTGTGCGCGGCCCAGTCGCGCGCCCGGGCGGCGCCCCGTTCACCGGTTCCGGCGAGCGCGGTGATCGGGATGTCGAGGGGCTCACCCGCGCGATGGCGGTACGTCTCCAGCAGGGCCAGGTCGGCCCGGTGGCAGGCGAGGGTGTTCGCCAGCAGGACCGGGTCCGTCCGCAGCGGGGCGGGCAGCGCGCCCCAGCGCCGCTCGATCTCGGCGAGCAGGTCCGCGTCGGGAAGCGTGTGCAGCGGGGTCCCGGTGCGGGCGATGGGCGGCGGCGGGCAGGAGGACAGGACCAGTCGTACCGGCTGCTCGCGGTCTCGCCTCCGCAGCTCCCGGGCCACCTCGAACGCCACCAGCGCGCCGAGGCTGTGGCCGAAGAGCACGAACGGCCGAGCGAACCTGATCTCGGTCACCAGCGCGTCGACCAGCGAGACCATGCGGGTGAAGGGCGGCTCACCCGACCGGGAGGTACGGCCCGGGAGGTGCACTCCCCACAGCTGGAGCCCGGGCAGGTCATCGGACCAGCGGAGGTACTCCCCGGGCGACCCCCCGGCGTGCGCGAAACAGTAGAGGTCGACCGGAGCGTCCGGGCGCCGCCGGCGGCGGGCCAGCCAACGCGGGGTGCCGGAGGACTCCGCCGTCATGGCGCCCGTCCGGCGGCCGGTGGGTCGTCCGCCATGCGCTCGCCGATCAGGGCGGCGAGCTCGGCCGGCGTCGGGGCCTCGAACATCGCCCGGGTGGCCAGGTCCACCGGAAAGATCTCCCGGGCCCGCGCGAGAAGGCGGGCCGCGATCAGAGAGTCACCGCCCAGGTCGAAGAAGCTCTCGTCCGGCTCGACCTCGGGAAGGTCGAGGATCTCCGCGAACAGCCCGGCGATCAGTTCCGGCGTCACCGGGCCGACCGGGCGGTCGGCCGGGCGGCCGGGCGGGTCGGGGAGGCGCTCCGGCTGCGGGCCGGCCGGTTCCACAAGGTAACGCCGCCGCTCGAACGGATACGTGGGAAGGGGCACGCGGTCCGGCCGCCGGCCCTCGTGGACCGCCGCCGAGGAGACCGGGGCACCGGCCAGCCACAGGTGGCCGAGCGCGAAGAACAGGGACCGCTCGCCCGGCGTGGAGAGCAGCAGGTGGCGACCGGTCTCCTCCGGCCTGCGCCGGGCCAGGTCGGCCAGGCGCGTGCCGGTGCCGATCTCGACCAGGATCCGTCCGGGGCCGGCCAGCAGCCCGGCCAGGGCCTCGTCGCGTTCCTCACCGGCGGACGCGGCCCAGTACGCCGGGTCGGTGACCGGCGCGGAGGACGGCACGAAGGGGATCGCGGGCTCGCGCGGCCCGATCGCACGGACGAGCCG
>NZ_JBHLZP010000547.1:0-5212 GCF_042429965.1 Actinoallomurus acaciae | reverse complement strand
TGGCCGGGCCGCCGATCAGGGCCCGCTCGGCCTCCCGTGCGCGCCAGGGCCGGAACGCGACCGCGCCGAAGGCGAGGCGCACGTCCCGTACGGTGCCGTCCTCGACGTGCAGGGCGGCGGCGATCGAGCCGTTGGCGAAGGCGTAGGAGGCGCGTTCGCGCACCTTGCGGTAGCGGGACCGCGCGGCCACCGGGGCGGCCGGCAGCGTCACACCGGTGATCAGCGCGCCGTCCGGCAGCGCGGTCTCGCGGTGCGGCGTGTCGCCGACCGGCAGGTAGAACTCCGCGAGCGGGATCTCGGCGGACCCGTCCGCCGAGAGGACGCGGACGACGGCGTCGAAGGCGGCGAGTGCGACGGCCATGTCCGAGGGGTTCGTGGCCACGCAGTGCTCGGACCACCCGAGGATGGCGTGGTTGTGGTTCTCGCCGTCCAGCGCCGAGCAGCCGCTGCCGGGCTCGCGCTTGCCGCAGGGCCGGCTGAGGTCGGTGAAGTAGCCGCAGCGGGTGCGCTGGAGCAGGTTGCCGCCGACCGTGGCCATGTTGCGCAGCTGCCCGGACGCGCCGGCGAGGAGCGCCTCGGCGAGCGCCGGGTAGCGGTTCCTGACCTCGGGATGGGCGGCGAGGTCGCTGTTGGTCATCGTCGCGCCGATCGTCAGCGCGCCGTCGTCGGCGACCTCGATCCGGTCCAGCGGGAGGGCGTGCACGTCGACCAGCAGCGCGAGGTTCTCCACGCCGGTCTTCATCAGGTCGACGAGGTTGGTGCCGCCGCCGAGGAAACGCGCCTCGGGCTCGCCGGAGAGCAGCGCGACCGCCTCGTGCGCGTCGGTGGCGCGCCGGTAGTCGAACTCCCTCATGCGGTCACCTGCTCGTTCTCGTTCTTCGCGGCCTGGGTCACGGCGCGGACGATGTTGACGTACGCGCCGCAGCGGCAGAGGTTGCCGCTCATGCGTTCGCGGATCTCCTCTTCGCTGACCGCGGGCGGCCGCCGTACGTCCTCGGTGGCGGCGCTCGGCCACTCCCGGGCGAGCTCCTCGATCACCGCGACCGCCGAGCAGATCTGGCCGGACGTGCAGTAGCCGCACTGGTAGCCGTCGAGGTCGAGGAAGGCCTGCTGGACCGGGTGCAGTCGCTCGCCGTCGGCCACGCCTTCGACGGTGGTCACCTCGCGTCCCTCGGCGGCGACCGCGAGCTGCAGGCAGGAGTTGACCCGCCGGCCGTCGAGCAGCACCGTGCAGGCGCCGCACTGGCCCTGGTCGCAGCCTTTCTTGGTACCGGTGAGGTCGAGCCGCTCCCGCAGGGCGTCGAGCAGGGTGGTGCGGTTGTCGACCGTGAGGGAGTGCGTCTCGCCGTTGACACGAAGCGAGATCGCCGTGGACCTGGTGGAAGTCATTCAGTCAGTCTCCTGGGGGGCGGAGCGCCGTCGGCGTCTCCCGAGAGCACGCCACGCTCCTCCGGCCGTCGGGGTATGCCGCGTCCTCACCATGACCGGCGCGGACGGGGGCGATGGTGGTCATTCACATCCTGTTCTCGGCGGCGCGACGTGCCGTCGCGCCGCTCGTAACCGGAGACTCCTCCGCAGTGACCACCCTAAGCGGAGGAAACTCCGAATGGCAACCGGACCGCCGTCCGGGGGCGGCGGAACGGCCGTGGCCCGCCCGCGATGACGCGGACGGGCCACGGGTGTCACGCCGGAAGCCGGTCAGGTTCCGGGCGCGCGCCTCAGCGGTGCCAGCGGTGCCACCCGCCGTGGTGCCACCCGCCGCCCCAGCCGTAGCCGGGCCCGTACGTGACGGGCGGGTAGTACGTGGTCGGCGGGTAGACCTGCACCGGCGCCGGCAGGTAGGTGGAGCACCAGGCCGGCGGGACGTAGCCGGGCGTGGTGACGTAGCAGGCGGCCGGGTACGAATAGCCGGCGTTCGGGCTGGCAGCAAGACGGTCCGCGTGAGCGGGACCGCCGAGCAGGATGACGCCCGTGGCCGCCCCTGCCAGGATCCCTGTTGCGGTGAGCTTCTTGAGCACTGAATTTCCCCCTAAATCGTGACTTCCCATAACCCCGATCACGGGGCCACGACCAAGTGGTATCCAGATACCGACCGGCAACACCGCTGCCACTCGACGCGTGATCAATTCGTAATGCTAAGTGTCTGTTATGAAGGCTTTCAAGCTGAATTACTTGCCCCTCACCTGCACAGACGTTCCTCCGGCGCGACCTTCACTCCCCGTGACGACAAAGCCGATTAATCCGCTCGTAGGTAAGTTTTATCGCGCCTAATATCGTGTACCTGAGTCTCGCTAAAAATCCACATTTTCCGGAGGCCTTCCAGCGGACGCCTCACTGGACGAGGTGTCCAGTGAGACGGGATGCCGCTGGACATCCGGGCCGGTGCGGGCGGCGCGATCGTGCCCGACAGTGTCGGAATCTTCGAATCACGTCACCGACCGGTCCGCCTGGAGCCCCCGATGCCGCTGTCCGCCTCACGCCCACCTCGCCGATACGACCTGCTCGGCGCCCCGTTCGACGGCGGCTCGACGCTCGGCTGGCCGGGAAGCAGGTACGCGCCGGCGCGCGTACGGCAGGCGATGGAATGGATCCTGCAGCGCCGGGAGAACGGCGAGGTGTACTGCCTCGACCACGCGGCGGTCCACCCGTTCCCGTACGACCTGCTGGAGGACCGGGGCGACGTGCACGTCATCGGCCATGACCTGGAGGCGACCCTGGCGTCGGCCTCCGAGGCGGTCGCCGGCTCCGTACGGGCGGGCCGGTCCCCCATCCTGCTGGGCGGCGACGACTCCCTGCTGTACCCGGCGGCGCGCGGCCTGGCCGAGGCGACGGACGGGACGGTGGCGATCGTCCACTTCGACGCGCACCTCGACCTGCTCGACGAGAACGAACATCAGGGCCGGTACAGCCACTCCTCGGGGATGCGGCGCTCCTGCGAGCTGCCCGGCGTGGAGGTGGCCCGGTCGGTCCAGATCGGCGCGCGGCACTTCAACTTCCCCTCCTCGCTGCGGTTCCGCGAGAGCCGCGGGCTGCGCAACATCCCCGCGGCCGAGGTGCACCGGCGGGGCGCCGCGGCGGTGGCCGTGGACGTGCTGGAGCACGTCTCCGGCGCCGACCGGGTGCTGCTGGCCTTCGACATCGACACGATCGACCCGGCGCACGCACCGGGCGCCGGAGCGCACGAGCCGGGCGGGCTCACCTCCCACCAGGCGCTGGAGGCGGTGCGGTCGCTCGCCCCGCGCATGGACGCCCTGGTGCTGACCGAGGTCAACCCGCTCACCGACGTACGGGACCAGACCGCCAACCTCGCCGCCTACCTGATCGCCCACCACGTCATCCATGGCCGGATCGCCGAATGACGTCCCGTACTGTCTCTGAGAGGTCCCCATGACGGACAAGCTGGTCATCGCCCTGTATTTCATGGTCATGCTCGGCGCCGGGTACGCGGGCATGCGCCGCAGCCGCGACGCCGAGGACTTCACCGTCGCCGGCCGCCGGCTCGGCCCCTTCATGTACACGAGCGCGATGAGCACGGTCGTGCTGGGCGGCGCCTCCACGGTCGGCGGCGTGAGCCTGGGCTACCAGTACGGGGTCTCCGGCATGGCCCTGGTGCTGGCGCTGGCGTGCGGCATCACCGCGATCGGGCTGCTGCTGTCGAAGAAGCTGCTGCGGAACGGCATCTACACGGTCCCGGACCTGATCGGGCGGCGGTTCGGGATCTCCGCGCGCCACCTCGCGTCGGTGATCGTCGTCTTCTACTCGCTCATGGTCGGCGTGAGCCAGATCGTGGCCATCGGCACGGTGCTCAACGTCGTCTTCGGCCTGTCCCCGACGGTGGCGGCGATGGCCGGCTGGGCGGTGATCACCCTCTACAGCGTCGCCGGCGGGATGTGGTCGATCACCCTCACCGACGTCATCCAGTTCGTCATCAAGACGGCCGGCATCTTCGTGATCCTGCTGCCGCTGTCGATCCACCGGGCGGGCGGACTCGGCCACATGCAGGCCCGGCTCCCCCACTCGTTCTTCTCGCCGATCGGCATCGGGGTCGGCACGATCCTGGCCTACTTCCTGCTCTTCTTCTTCGGCTTCATGATCGACCAGGGCAACTGGCAGCGGCTGTTCACCGCGCGGAGCGAGAAGGTCGCCTTCTACGGCTGCGTCGCCTCCGGCGTCTACTGCGCGCTGTACGGCCTGGCCGGCGCGCTCATCGGCACCGCCGCGCGGGTGATCCTGCCGACGCTGGCCAACCCCGACAACGCGTACGCCGAGCTGGCCCGCAAGGTGCTCCCGGTGGGCATATTCGGGCTGGTCATCGCCGCGGCCCTGGCGGCCACGATGTCGTGCGCGAGCGGCCTGCTGATCGGGGCGTCGACCGTGCTGACCAACGACGTGTACCGGCCGCTGCGCGGCGAGCGCGCCGCCTCGGTGCGCGCCAACCGGGTCGCGCTCGCCGTGGTCTGCGTGGCCGCGCTCATGGTCTCGTTCGCCTCCGGCAGCGTCGTCGGCACGGTCACGGTCGCCGCCGACCTGCTGGCCGCCGCGCTGTTCGTACCGGCTCTGGGCGCGCTGTTCTGGCCGCGCGCCTCCCGTACCGCCGCCGTCGCGTCGATGATCGCGGGAGCCGCGGGCTGTGTGCTGTTCATGGTGGTCGACGGCCTGTACGCCAACGAGCCGGTGATGTACGGCGGGCTCGCGAGCCTGGTGGTCTTCCTGGCCGTCGGCGCGCTCAAGCCCGCCCCGTCCCGGACGGGCGCGGCGCCGGTTCAGCTGGAGTCGCTGGCGAGCGAGTGAGCCCGGAGCGCCAGGGAGAGTTCGAGGCGCAGGTAGGACGAGTCGAGGCTACGGCCCAGCACCCGCTCCACGGCGTCCATCCGGGCCCGCAGAGTGTGGCGGTGCACGCCCAGCGCCGCCGACGCCTCACCCCACGATCCGTTGTGGTCGAGGAACTCCCGCAGCGACTCGACCAGCGGGATCCTCCGGTCCCGCTCGACCCGCAGGAGGGGATGCACCAGCCGCCGTACCAGGACTTCGGCGCCGACATCGCCGCCCGGTGCCAGCAGCAGCGACATCCCGTCGAAGTCCTCGATGCGCGCCACCCGCCGGTCCTCCTGGGAGCCGATGTGCGCCGCCTGCTCGGCCAGTCGGCGCGACGACGCGAGCGCACCGGCGGTCGCCGGCGCACCGACCCCGACCCATCCCGGCAGCGCGGCGC
>NZ_JBHLZP010000546.1:0-5231 GCF_042429965.1 Actinoallomurus acaciae | reverse complement strand
CGCCGCCGGCCGGAGTCCCGCTGGCGGCGCGCCCCGGAGGCCGTGGCCGAACTCGGCCCGCTGCAGCGGCGGCTCCTCGGCTCGGCCCTGGACGCGGTGCGCCCCGGCGGAGTGGTCGCGTACGTCACCTGCTCACCGCATCTGGCCGAGACCCGCGTGGTGGTCGACGATGTGCTGCGCGGCCGTGCCGACGTCGAGCGCCTGGACTCCCCGTCGTACCTGGCGGGCGTCCCGGACCTGGGGGAGGGCCCGTACGCCCAGTTCTGGCCGCACCGGCACGGCACCGACGCGATGTTCCTGGCCCTGCTGCGCCGCAGGCCGTAAGGCCCGCGGTCCTTAACCGCCTCGTTTCGACCCTTGCGCGAGCTGAGTGGATCACTTGCGTAGTGAGTACTCACTACATATGTTGGGTGTGTGAGTTCCGACAAGGTGCCGCAGCGACGTGCGGCGAGGAAGAACGTGGACGAGCGCCGGGCGATGATCGTGCAGGCGGCCCTTCCGCTGCTGGTGGAGATCGGGCCGTCGGTGACGACCCTGCAGATCGCCCGTGCCGCGGGGATCAGCGAGCCGACGATCTTCCGGGCGTTCGAGGACAAGCACGAGGTGCTGGCGGCCTGCCTCGCGGACGCGACGGACCCGCGTCACGCCGTGCAGGAGCTGGCCGCGATCGACCCGTCCCTGCCGCTGCGGGACCGTCTGGTCGCGCTGATCGAGACCCTGCGGGCCCAGGGGGAACGCATCGGCGCGGTCGTCAACGCGGTCAGTCTCGCGAGCGCCACGCGGCCGCGCCGGGCGGAGTCACTGTCCGATGAGGAGCGAGACCGCCTCTCGGACGCCCGCACCGCCTCCTACACGCGTCTGCACGCCGCGGTCGTCGAGGTCCTGCGGGCCGGCGCGGACACGTTGCGCACGTCTCCGGAGAACGCCGCCACCCTCGTCCTCGCGATCGTGATGGCACTCGGCCGCGGCGGAGGCTGGGACGCCGGGCCGGCCGGCGTCGGCACCGACGGGCTGGCCGACCTTCTCCTGCACGGCCTGGCGGCCTGACGAGCCACCGCGCCGCCCTCAGTCTCCCCTCGCACCCCGGAGGCGCCACGTGGCGTTCACCCATGCCCGGATACCCGCGATCGCCCGCGACCCGCGCTTCCGGGCGCTCTGTGCGGCGCAGGGCGTGTCGACGTTCGGCGACGCGCTCACCACCCTCACCCTCATCCTGCTCGTCACCGAACGGACGCACTCGGTGCCGGCCGTGGGCGCGCTCACCGTCGTCATCGCCGTGCCCGGCATCGTCATCGGCCTGGTCTCCGGCGCCTACGCGGACCGCTGGGACCGTCGCAGGACCATGATCGCGGCCGATGTCCTGCGGGCCGTCCTGCTGGGCGTGCTCGCGTCGGTCGTCCTGCTCACGTCCGCGCTGCTTCCCGTCTACGCGATCGCACTGGCCGAGGCCGCGGTCGGCACCCTCTTCAACCCCGCGCGTGCCGCCCTGACCCAGGTGATCGTTCCGGCCGGCGAACAGGTCCGCGCGAACTCCCTCATCCAGACCACCACCGTCGTCGGAGAACTGGCCGGCGCCACCCTCGCCGGTCTCCTCGTGACGACGCTGCACACCTACGGGGTCTCCTTCGCCGTCGACGCGGTCACCTTCGGGGTCTCGGCCGTGCTCATCCGGGCGATTCCTCGCTCCTCGCCCGTCCCGGCCGAGGAGCACGGCTCGACCTGGGCGGCCGTCATGGACGGTGTGCGCGCCGTCCGCTCCGCACCGGCCCTTCGCGCGCTCCTCCTCGTGTTCGGAGCCCTCACGTTCGCCCTGAGCCCCATGGCCGTGCTGCTGACGCCATACGTCGTGGACACGCTGCACATCTCCACCGGCTGGGTCGGCCTGATCCAGTCCGGCGACACCGCCGGCAACATCCTCGGCGGTGTGCTCATCACGCTCGTCGCCCGGCGTGTCAGGCCACGTGCTCTGATCATCTGTGGAATGAGCGCGCTGGCGGTACTGATCGCCTCTTTCGCCTGGACCACGACCGTGGCGGGCCTGCTGGCGGCCTACTCCGTGTTCGGTCTCCTCACCGTCGTGATCCAGACGGGGATCGGGGCGGTGACCCAGACCGAGGTGGACAACGCCCTGATGGGCCGCTTCATCGGGCTGATGTCGGTCGTGCCGGGCATCGTCTCCGTGCTCGCCATGAGCTTCTCGGGCCTCGCGGGCGCCGCGCTGGGCATCCGGAACATCTTTCTGGTCAGCGGGGCCGTTCTCGCCACGACCACGGCCCTGGCCTGGCGGGCCTTCCACCGCGCGAGCGATGACGGGCCCGCACCGAACTCGCCGGCGGCCGCCGCGGTCACGCGGCGAAGCTGACCTCGACGATCGGCATCCGCAGTTTGCGGACCAGGGGCATGTGGCCGGCCAGCGGGGCGAGGGTGAGCAGGCCGCGGCCTCGCGGGTAGCGCAGGTCGCGGACGCCCGCGATGCGCGGGGAGTACTCCAGGATCTTCCGGTGCTCGCCGGGGTCGAGGCTCCAGTGCCAGGCCGGGGCCCGGTAGGCGCCCTCGGGGGCCAGGTCGCCCCGCCGGCTGCGTTCGGCCAGGAAGTGGGGGACGCTGTCGAAGATCAGCGCACCGCCAGGGAAACGCTCCGCGCACGCCGCGATCAGCGACCTGACCTCGTCCGGCTGGAGGTACATCAGCAGGCCCTGCGTCGAGATCAGCACGCCCTCCCCGGCGTCGACCTCGTCCATCCAGGAGTGGTCGAGCGCCGAGCCGGCGAGCGTACGGCGGCGCGGCGGATCGTCGGGGAGCAGCCGCCGGCGCACGGCCACCGTCTCCGGCAGCTCGACGGTCAGCCAGCGCACCCGGCCGTCGTCGACGCGCCAGAACTGCGTCTCCAGCCCCTCGCCGAGCGCCACCACGGTGCCCCCGGGGTACGCCGTCATGAACCGCCGGACCGCGCGGTCGAAGCAGAGCACCCGTAGCGCGTGCCACTGCGCCATCTTCGGCTCGCCGAACCGCTCGAAGGGGAAGTCGATCGCCTCGACCAGTTCGAGGGCCTTCGGGTCGTCCAGCACCGCGTCCGGCCGCCGGGCCTCCGCGGCGCGATGGTAGAGGTTCCACAGCAGCGTCTCGGGCACGCCGGTGAGCTCGACCTTCAGCCTGTCGGTCATCGCCCCAGGATGCCAGAACCCCCGCCGGCGGCGGGGGTTCGGCGAAACGGGTGCTCAGGCGGTGACGGCGACCCGCTCCTCGCAGGAGGCGGTGAGGTCGGTGAACACCTCGGTCGCGCGGTCCAGGGCGGCGGCGATCCACGGCAGGCCGACCGGGTCCGGGGACGTGAGGGCGGTGAGCCGCTGCTCGTCGGTCTCGCCGTAGAGCAGGCTGATCGCCACCCGGAGGCGCAGGGCCTCCGGCGCGTCGCCGAAGGCGCTGCCCGGCAGCACACCGACGCCGTACCGGTCGAGGAGGAGCGCCGAGAGCTCGGCCGACGTGCCCACGCCGAGCGGCTCGCGGAGATCTTCGAAGTCCGGGTACAGGTAGAAGCCGCCCTGCGGGCGTGGCACCCGCGCGCCGACGGCGGTGAGGCGCTTCGCCATGGCGCGTGCCACGGCCTCGTGCAGCCGCCGGCTGGCCGCGACGCGTTCGATGACCTCGGGCGGTTCGGCGAAGGCGTACGCCGCGGCCTGCTGCGTCGGGCCCGACGTGCTGGACCAGATCTCGCTGGCGACGCCCGCGAGCCGGTCGCGCAGCCCGCTGAGCGCCTCGGGCAGCAGGGCCACACCGATGCGCCAGCCGCCCAGGGCGAGGTTCTTGCTCAGCGCGGTCGTGATGACGGTGCGCTCGGGGGCGTACCGCGTCGGGCAGGGGAAGTCGGTGCTCTGGTCGAAGACCAGGTCGCGGTAGATCTGGTCGGAGATGATGATCAGGTCGAGCTCGCGGGCGACCTCGCACATGCGGCGCACCGTCTCCGGCCGGGCCAGCGTGCCGGTGGGGTTGTCCGGGAGCGTGACGACCAGGCAGCTCACCGGGCGCCCGGCCGCGCGCTCCAGCGTGACGGCGGCACGCAGCGCGTCCGGGTCGGGAACGCCGCCCTCACCGGGAGGCGTCTGCACGAAGATCGGTTCGGCGCCCATGAGGCGGGTCTGGGCGGCGTAGCTCACCCAGCTCGGGCGGGGCACGACGACGCCTCCGCCGATGGCGAGCAGGAGGCCGTACAGCAGCGGTTTGCTTCCCGGGCCCGCGACGATCAGGCCGGGGTCGGCCGGCAGGCCGCGGCGGTGCCAGTACCCCGCGGCGGCGGTGCGAAGGTCGGTGCTGCCGGCGACGGGGCCGTACGCGCCGTGCCCGGCGGCGGTGCCGAGCTGTCGCCCGAGCGACGGCAGGACGGGCAGGCCCGCCTCTCCGAAGGCGAGGGGCAGCACCGGCAGCCCACTTCGTCGTCTGCGGTCGAGGGCCTCATTGGCGGCAAGAGTCGCGGATATGGCGACTGGCATGAGTTCACTCCCAAGGAGCTCTTCTGGCTGGATGACCTGCGCGCGCGGCGGTACGACTCCATGCTCTAGTGGAACGGTGCATCAGTACAAGCGAAGCTTTCCGCTGCCGGGCGTAAGCTGAACTTATGCTCGACGTACGACGGCTGCGGCTCCTGCGGGAGTTCGCCGACCGCGGCAGCATCGCGGCGACCGCCAAGGCGCTCGGCTACACGCCGTCCGCCGTCTCCCAGCAACTCGCCGTGCTCGAACGCGAGGTCGGCACCACCCTGCTCGACCGCACCGCGCGCAGCGCCGAGCTCACCGACGCGGGCCGGCGGCTGTCCGACCACGCCGACCGCATCCTGCGGATGATCGAGTTCGCCGAGGCCGACCTGTCCGAGGCCGAGCCGACGGGGCAGATCGTGCTCACCGCGTTCCCCACGGCCGCCGTGGCGTTCGCGCCCGCCCTGGCGCACAGCCTGCGCCACCACGAGGGCCTCACCTTCCAGCTCCGCCAGACGCGGCCGGGCGACGGCCTGCGGCAGGTGCGCTCCGGCGAGGTCGACCTCGCGCTGGTCGACGACTGGACCGGGCGGCTTCCGACGCGCGGGGGCGGCAGCCTGCGCTTCTCGCTGCTTCTGCACGACCCGCTCGTGCTCGTCGTACCGCCCGGCCACTGGGCCGCCGATCCCGACCGCGAGATCGACCTGTGGCGGCGGCGCGACGAGCCCTGGCTGGCCGCGCCCGCGGGCGAGCCGTCACGCC
>NZ_JBHLZP010000545.1:0-5252 GCF_042429965.1 Actinoallomurus acaciae | reverse complement strand
GGCGTACGCGCGGTCACCGCGATGGTGCCCACCTCGATCCGCGTCGGCCGGGGAAGGTACGCCGCGCAAGGAGTCACGCCCGCCGGACTGACCGAGACGATCGACCCCGGGGTGCGCGCCGGCTCGCTCGACCGGCTGGCGAGGGGCGGCGTGGCGGTCAGCGCGACCGCGGCCGGGCACATGCACGCCCGCCTCGGCACCGAGTTGAACGTCACGCTCGGCGACGGCACACCGCTGCGTACGCGGGTGGCCGCGATCTACGGTCGCGGGCTGGGCTTCGGCGACGTGCTCCTCCCGTACGACGTCGTCGCGGCGCATGTCGACGACCCGCTCCCACGGCAGGTGCTCGTCGCGGGCGGCTCGGCGGACGCGCTGCGGCGCGCGGTCGCCCGCTACCCCGGGGTCCGGATGTCGCCGGCCGCCCAGGCGGCGGGACAGCGGAACAGCACCGAGGTCAATCTGGTGATCATGGGCCTGATCATCGCCTTCACGGCGATCGCGGTCGTCAACACGCTGGCGATGGCCACCGCCGAACGGTCCCGGGAGTTCGCGCTGCTCCGCCTGGTCGGCACGACCAGGCGTCAGATCCACCGCATGCTCCGCCTGGAGACCCTGAGCGTGACGCTGACCGGTGTCGTGCTGGGCACCGCCATCGCGCTCGGCACACTGTCGGCGTACGGCGCCGGGATGACCGGATCGGCGCGGCCGGCGTTCCCGCCGCTCGCCTACCTGGGAGTCGTCGCGGCCGTGGCGGTCCTGGCCCTGCTCGCCACGGCGATACCCGGCCGGCTCGCCCTGACCGTCCACCCGGCGGAGGCGCTGGGCGCGCGGGAGAACTGACCCGCGAGGGGAGTCCGCTGGTGCCGGGGCGGGCCGTGATGAGACGCTGGGAACGCCGCCGGCCCGCCGGGGCCGGCTCGAGTACGAGGACGGTCGCGCGATGTCCGAGACCTGCCCGCACGTGGTCACGCTGCCCTCCGGCGTGACCCCGTCCACCACGGCCGGCTGCGAGGACTGCCTGCGGACCGGATCCCGCTGGGTGCACCTGCGCGAATGCCTGAGCTGCGGGCATATCGGCTGCTGCGACTCCTCGCCCAACCGGCACGCGCGGGCGCACGCCGACACGGCCGGCCACCCGGTCGTCCGTTCCTTCGAGCCCGGCGAGGACTGGCGCTGGTGCTTCCTGGACGAGACCTTCGTCTGACCAGCGCGTACCGTCAAAACGTCGCCGGAACGTACGGATCACGCGAAACCAGAGGCGGCCGGGACGGATAGGGCGCCCGCGATTGGGGATTGCTAGGGCGTGTCCACGACGAAGCAATCGCCCGAGTCCCGGAAGCCCACGTCGAAGACGGACTCGTCCCGGAGAGCCGGACGCCGGCCCGCTGTGAAGAAGACCTCCATGCCCTCCACCGGCAAGCGCCGCGGCGGCGCCACCAAGAACAAGAAGAAGAAAACCCGGTCCTTCTCGTCGTACCTGGTGCGCGGCCTGTGGATTCTCGCGGGCCTCGTCGGCGTCGTGGCCTTCGCCTGGGTGACCAGCCGGCTCACGCTCCGGCCGGAGCCGGGCGCCGGTAAGTACGTGCACGACAACACCCATCCCGGGCAGACACTCCGGCTCTACCTCGACCAGCCGAGCGTCAAGGCCGCGCTGCTGGAGATCGGGGGCAACATCGTGCTGCTCGCGCCGCTCGGCGTGCTGCTGCCGGTCCTGTCCAACCGCTTCCGCGGGCCGCTGCGGATCCTGCTGACCGTCGGGCTCGTCTCGCTCTGCATCGAGACCGTTCAGGGCACGATGATCACCGGCCGCGCGTTCGACGCCGACGACATCATCCTCAACACGCTGGGCGCCGTCGTGGCCTACCTTCTGATCGGCCGCCGCATCTCACGCTGGGCCCACCGCGCGGCCTGACGCGCGTTGTAGGTGCCGATTCGATACGATTGTCGCTTGGCAAGCTTTTTCCGTGATCCTGGATACGGGACGCCGTTCCGGCCGTGGCCGGCGGGTGACTCCGGCAGGTCCGCGGGGGCCGATCCAGGCGGGCGTGGGGGCGCCGGCTCCGCCGGTTCGATCATGTGACCAGGGAGAATGCGGGTGACTTCGGTGGGTTCAGACGGGTCCGGGGCTGCGTCGGTGGCGCAGGTACTGGAGGCGCGCGGCGAGCAGGTGGCACAACAGTGGGCGGATCTGCCGCTCTTCCGCAACGTCTACACGACCGGCCGTGACGCGGCCGTGGCGGCGGCGCACCGGCTCGCGCAGGCGCTGGCCGAGGTCGCCCGCCACGAGCGGCTCGACGACACGTCCGCGCCGGGCTTCGAACGGGTCCGGCCCCACCTGGCGCAGACGATCACGGCGCGGACCCGGTCCGGCGCCACCCTCCAGCAGATCACCGCCGAGGTCGCGCAGCTCAGGCGTCCCGTGCTCGAGATCGTCGCCCGCGAGCCGGAGGGTGCCGACGGCGCGGTGCCGCTGGCGGCCGTGGAGCTCATGGCGACCCTGCGGGTCGTGGTCATGGAGATCGCGCTGAGCGAGGGCGCCGATCTCATCGACCGGCAGCGCCAGCAACTGCTCGAGCTCTCCACCCCGGTCATCAAGCTGTGGGACCGGGTGGTCGCCGTGCCGCTGATCGGCACTCTGGACAGCGCCCGTACGCAGGTGGTGATGGAGGCGCTGCTGGAGGCCATCGTCGACCAGAACGCCGGAATGGCGATCCTCGACATCACCGGCGTGCCGATGGTCGACACCGTCGTCGCGCAGTACCTGCTGAAGACCGCGATGGCGGTGCGGCTCATGGGCGCCGAGTGCGTCATCAGCGGCATCCGGCCGCAGATCGCGCAGACCATCGTGCAGCTGGGCATCGACCTGGGCGACATCACCACGCGTGCGACGCTGGCCGACGCCCTGAGGTGGGCACTGGAGAAGGCCGGCGTCTCCGTCGTCACGAGGCAGGGGTGACCGCGGGGACCGGCGCGGAGCGCGTCTCGGTCCTGCGGATGGACGACATCCTCATCGCCGCCATCCAGCAGGAGCTGACCGACGAGTCCGCGCTCACGCTCCAGCGGGACCTCACCGAGATGGCCGCCGCCGGCGCCCGCGGCGTGGTCATCGAGATCTCCGGCGTGGAGATCGTCGATTCGTTCCTCGCCCGCGTCCTGTCCGAGATCGCGGCGGCGACGAACATGCTCGCGGGCCGTACGGTGGTGGCGGGGATGCGCCCGTCCGTGGCGATTACGCTGGTGGAGATGGGGCTCAGCCTGCGCGGGCTGGAGACGGCGCGCTCGCTGGAAGACGCGATGTCGCTGTTCCGGGAGCAGGCCGGTCGATGAGCCCGGACGAGGTGACACGGCTGGAGATCGGCAGTGACGTGCAGATCGCCGGGGCGCGCCAGGCCGTACGCGAGGCAGCGGTCGCCGCGGGCTTCAGCCTGGTCGAGCAGACGAAGATCGTCACAGCCGCGAGCGAGCTCGCCCGCAACACGCTGGTGCACGGCGGCGGAGGGCACATGGAGCTCACCGTGGTGGAGAACTCCCGTGGCCGCGGTATCCGGCTGACCTTCACCGACGACGGGCCGGGCATCGCCGACGTGGAGGCGGCGCTGTCCGACGGCTACACCACCGGCAGCGGCCTGGGCCTGGGCCTCGGCGGCGCGCGCCGTCTCATGCAGGACTTCGTCATCGAGAGCAGGCCCGGCGGCGGGACGACCGTGACGGCGGTCTCCTGGTCGCGTACGGCCCCGAGGGTGCCGCGATGAGCGAGCGAATCAAAGAACACGCGCGCCTGGTCTCTCCTCCGACGAAGGAGGGCTCATGAGCGGCCGCGTGATGGTCACCGAGGCGTGGGACGTCACGGTGGCCGACGACAGCCAGGTGCACGGGGCGGCCGCCGCCGCGTCGGCCGCCGCGCTGGCCGCCGGCCTGGACCCGAACGACCTCGCCACCTGCGAGCTGCTCGCCACCGAGCTGGCCACCAACCTCGTGCGTCACGCCGTGGGCGGACGGCTGCTCGTCAACGTCTTCGGCCGGGGAGCGGTGCAGCTCGTCGCGGTCGACCGCGGTCCCGGCATTCCGGACGTGGCGGCGTCGCTGGCCGACGGCTTCACCACGAACTCCTCGCTGGGAGCGGGGCTCGGAGCCTGCCGTCGCGGTGCGTCGCAGTTCGACCTCTACAGCCGGGTCGGGCAGGGCACCGTCGCGCTGGCGCGTGTCGGCCCGGCCGCGGCGGAACCCTCCGGGCCGGTCGAGGTCGGCGGCGTCATCAGTCCGCACCCGGACGAGTCGGCGGTCGGAGACGGTTTCGGGCTGGCCTGGGACGGCGACCGCATGACCGTCGGCGTCGTCGACGGCCTGGGCCACGGCGTCAAGGCGGCGGAGGCCCGAAGCGCGGCGCTGGACCTGCTCGAGCGCCAGCCCGCCCTGGACTCCGCCGGGCTGCTCAGCGAGATCGACATCGGCCTGCGGGTCACCCGGGGCGCCGCCGCGGCGATCGCCCAGATCGACGGCTGGTCGCGCCGGCTGAGCTTCGCCGGCATGGGGAACGTCACGGGCCGGCTGTTCCGGCCCGGCGCCGATCAGGCGCTCGTCTCCCGGCCCGGGATCCTCGGCGCAGGCCACGGCCCCCAGATCGCCACCCGCGTCCGGTCGCACAGCGTCGTCTCGGCGGACTGGCAGGCGCCCGCCGTCCTCGTCATGCAGACCGACGGCATCACCAGCCGCTGGGACCTCGCCGACTATCCGCGTGCCGACCACCATCATCCGGCGATCCTCGCGGCCCTCATCTGGCGCGACGCCCTGCGCGGCAACGACGACGCCACGGTTGTCGTCGTCCGGACGGCACCGGAGAATGGGTCTCGATGAGCCAGCGGATCCACGAGGGGCCGGTCACCGACCCGGCGGCCGCCCTGACGGCCGTCGCGGAGGCCATGAGCCGGTTCGGCGTCGCCGCCGACGAGCGACCCGGGTTCCTCGCGACGGTCGCGCAGGCGGTGCGCGACCATCACCCCGGCGACCGGCTGACGTTGACCGTCGGCGACTCGCGCCTGCGGGCGACCGTGGGCGGCGGGGGAGGAGACCGCACGGCCACGGCGCCGATCGCCGCCGACGGCGGTCACGGTGACGACACCGCGCTGCTCGACCTCATCATCGAACAGCACGAGGCCCTCGGCTGGCACCGGCAGGAGCTGGAACAGACCAACCAGGGCGTGCTCGCGCTCCACGCCGCGCTGGCCGAGACCACCGAACGGCTCCGCGACGCC